>JAAEEP010000012.1 GCA_013415695.1 Methanomassiliicoccales archaeon
ATCCCTCCTGTTCTGTGAGAGGATAGCTCTCATCCGCGGTCACTTCCACATCGTTCAAAGGAAGATAATAAAGGAACAGGAAGGAGGCGATGATAGGAGCGATTATGATTATAAGTATGAGAACAATGAGAAGCCTGCTTATGGAAGGCTTGGCCTTAGACCCTCCACGCTTCGATCGTTCCACTTGCTTCCCCCAAGAATGAATAGACACCTGTGAATAATAAACCTTGGGTTATGAGTTTGGAGATAGAATCTGATTGCGGGATCCACTCGATTATTGGGTCTTTCTTATCCGGCCTCAGCGCACGCTCCTGAGGAAGGTCATTCGGATACCCAAGAACTATTGTCCGATTATCTGCTCCTCATCTGTCAGTTCCAGCGCTTCCACCACCTTAGGGTTGCCTTTCACAAGCGAGCCGAAGCCCACGAAACAACTAACGGGACCGAATGTGTGCGCGGCGAGTGTCCTTTTCGAACTCATCTATTTCCCTTCATCATCGGGATTGATTGGAAGCTGCATTGGATAAATGCGATAACATGCTTCCTGAGAAATTGGTGTGGGGGGATGAAACCCCCTTTTGAACATCCTATTGGAGATGTCCTAAGAATTCTCCGAATTGGCGTCTCATTAGGCCATTCTGGATGCCTGTATCTCTGCCAGGTTCTCCAGAGTAGCTTCGTCCAGCGCCCCTATCGGAGGTTCTTCAAACCCAACTCCTGCCAGTATGTTCCCTACGCGCAGAATGTACCCCACACTTCCACCGTCATCAAGCAGGAAGCACTCATCACCTATGTTCACATCATCCGAAATGATCTGTTGATAGGTCGAATTGGCAAGTTCGTCATGATACTTATTAAAATGAGAACTCGCCGCATCGGGCGTCTCGAATCGAAGGAGCTGGATAACTATTCTCGTTGAATTCCCATATTTGAAGTATTTGATGTATGCATCGACCCCGTCCTCCATAACGAATTCTGGGCCAACCTCGGTCTGATTATAGTAGAAATCGACAAGGAATTCCCAACCTTCAGGGAGATCGCTCTCGGTAATGGCGATCTCCTGGAGGGAGGCTGTACTGTCATCTCCCAAACATCCTGTGAGGGGAACCGCTACCAGAGCAAAGGCTATGACCACCATCAGGACCTTCTTCATGAAATTCTTATGAAGTTATAAATATAAATTATTTTTTTAAAATACATAATTTTAATAAAGAAAATAAAAAGGGGGAAAGGAGTTGTTTATGCCTTCGACATCTTCTTGGTCATTGAATATGCCAGTGGTATAAGCAGTATTGCAAGGGCAACCGCGAACGCCCAGGAGATGTTGGCAATTATGTCTGTCACTCCGCTGAAAGTGGCGAAGATCGCGCCCGCACCGATGATCAGGAAGATGGAGTAGAGCACGAACTTGGCATACCCAGCAACATCCCTGAACTCGGGATGATCGTCCGCCACCGATTTTATCAGAGCGTCGGTCAACAGGATGCCGGCAGCGATTATCACGAAACCCAGGATCAATGGGTAGATGAGACCACCGCTAAGTAGCAGAGTGTCGAGTGCCAGGAACAGTATGAATGCGAGCAGACCTATCAGCAGGAGGTTCTTCAGCATATCGGCAATCTCCACCTTTTCCTCCGGGAACATCGGGCGGATTATCTTGCCGATGAAAGTTGCTAGGAAATCTACGAACACCGAACCCAGTATGAGTATCAGAATTCCAGCGAGCAGCCGGGGGAGATAGTCCGCTATTTGGGCCAGATAGTCCCCGACGGTCCCACCAACATTCAAGACCTGTATCGCCAGGACGATCGCGATGATTATTATGAAGGCCTTAACGGTCCCTCCGATGAGACCTGAGAAGTCCAAGCCCGAATTCTTGAGGGACCTCCCGATCGTGCTCTGGTCGTATGTCTGTTCGATTCCAATCCTTCTAACCAGACTGCTTATCCCCTTGCCGACGTAAGTGCCGACCACATAGCCGATCACCAGTATGATAATCGCCAGGATGATGGCCGGGATCGCATCGATTATAGCTTCCAGCATGTTTTCTAATTCTTGCACAATGTCTACCACAAGAATCACCCTGGTCCTTCTCGATACGATCCAGCACTAATATGGTGTTTATATTTTTTATGAATATGATAATTGGAAATGTGACTGAATAGGAAGACATTATAGATTTCATTGATTGAAATGAAGTTTGAATGACCATCCAATTCTATCCTTTCAATGGTAAATGGATATGAATCCAGAAAGGGATCGAGCTGAATTGACCACCAATCAATATTGCCCTCATATCCATTTGACCGTTGGATCTTTCTTCTCAGTCCGCATCGCCCGCTCTTCGGGGAGGTCCTTCGGATAACCGAGAACGATGGGCCCGTAGATGCTTTCCTCCTCTGTCAACTCGAGAGCTTCCACGATCTCTGCATTTCCCTTGACCAGCGAGCCGAAACCCACATAGCAGCTTCCGAGGCCGAAGGATTGTGCGGCTATCATGATGTTCTCGCAGGCAAGCGCGCAGCTCACAGCGTTTCTAGATGGACCTATGACGAAGAGAATGATTGGTGCGGAATAATACACCATGTCCTTGGGTTCGTCGGTCGCATCATAGAAGGCCTTCGCTTTCATGTAATATCCCGAGAACACAGGATCGTCTTTCATGCCATCGAAGGAATTCTTCCAGAATGGAAGCGTGGTCTCAACGAGTTTCTTCTTGAACTCTGGGTCCTCGACAACGACAAACCGCCAGGGCTGAAAAGGATAGGTTGAAGGTGCCTGATTGCCAGCCTCGATGATCGCGTTCATGATATCCCTCGGAATTGATTTTGGTTTATAGGCCCTGACAGACCTTCTACTGCTTATGGCTTCAATTACCGGGTTCGACATGGAAAATCCTCCTAGTTCAATTTTCTTTGTATTTGGTACCCGCCTTACTTAACGCTTGTTACCGTTAGCGTTCCGCTTGGTATCGAACCTTCGGATGTCGAAGATATAGGCCTGTATCTCTTTCTTGCTCACCATTGGATGCTATCAGAACTTCATAACCTTTGAATTACTGGCCATATTTGAATGAACTCGAATATCGAGATATCAGAGTTGACAGTTCGAACTCAGGAAATGAGCCATCCTCACCTCCTTCTGAGTACGAATCCTACTATCGCTATCACCGCAACGACCCCTATGATCCCAAGGAAGATGTAAATGGTGCTGTCGCTTGTATCTCCCCCCTCCTCAGCCTCTGGTGTGTCAACCACCATGGGGGATTGTGAGCTCTCGCCCTGATCATTGGCAGCCGTGATCCTGTAGCAATATGTCTGTCCGCTCTCTACGGAAGTGTCGTTGTACGATGTCTCCGTGGCAGTCACGCTTGCAAGGAAGCTCAGGTTGTCGGGATCAATTCCGCGGTAGATGTTGTACGAGGTGACGGCACTACCGCCGTCATCAGAGGGAGCTGTCCAAGTGATCAGGATATACTCATCACCTGAAGAACTCTGAGGATCCTGGGGTGCTGATGGTGCAGTTGAAATGATTGCAGCTTCAGGTGTGGCATTGACCGTACTGGAGACCGGTCCCTCCCCGATCGAGTTGATGGCACTGACCTGATAGTAATAGGTGATTCCGTTGGTCACGCTGGTATCGTTATAACTGAGTGTCTCGACGAAGGACAAGAGCTCGACCGAGGTTTCGGTTGAGTTCCGATAGATATTGTATCCCTCGATTCCCGAGCCTCCGTCATCTGAAGGAGCCGACCAGGTAATAAGAACATAGGAGTCTCCCGCTTCAGCCTGTGGATCTTGAGGAGCGGAGGGGATTGTAGCGGGTGTTGCATTGACGATCTCGGATCCGTCTCCCTCGCCGACATTGTTGACGGCATACACCTGGTAATAATAGGTCTGCCCGTTGATTAGATCGGTATCGGTGAAGGCGAGTACGTTGCCAATTGTGGTGAGATAGGTCTCAGATCCAGGGGAGGTACCCCTGTATATGCTATAGTTGGTGATGGCTTCACCGCCGTCATCTGAGGGGGCTTCCCAGGTGAGGTTGACGAAGGTGTCGCCTGAGCCAGCTTGCAGGTTCTGTGGGGCAGATGGTGTGGTGGCAGGGATGGCCGATGCCTCGTTTGATAGAGGACCTTCGCCCACTGAGTTGACCGCGCTTGCCTGGTAGTAATAGATCTGGCCATTGGCTACTGAATGATCGGTATAAGTAAGCAGGTTGTCAAGCGATGCCAGAAGGGTCTTTTCCCCCGAGCTCGTTCCTCTGTACACCAAGTAGCCGGTGATGGTGGCCCCTCCGTTGTTGGATGGGGCTGTCCATGTGAGGGTAATCTGGCCGTCTCCTCTCTCGGCCTCGAGGTCCTGGGGTGCCGTGGGGACAGTGGGACTCGAGCTAGGTGTGGCGGATACTTCGCTTGAGTTGGGACCCTCGCCCACCGAGTTCACCGCACTGACCAAGTAATAGTAAATTTGGTCGTTGGTGACTGCGGTATTGTTGTAGAACAGCATGTCACCGATAGTTGCCAAGTGGACCTCTCCTCCCGGGCTTGTTCCTCTGTACACCTTGTAGCCTGTTACCGGACTTCCACCATCATCGCTTGGAGCATCCCAGGTGAGGTTGACGTACCCATCTCCTGGCGAAACCTGTGGGTTCTGGGGAGCGGTGGGAACCGTTGCAGGAATGGCCGACGCCTCGTTGGAGAGTGGTCCTTCTCCTACTGAGTTCACCGCGCTCACCTTGTAGTAGTATATCTGACCGTTGCTGAGACCTTCGTCGACGAAGGTGAGTAGGTCTCCAATAGAGGTCAACAGGATCTCTTCACCAGATGCGGTGCCGCGATAGATCTTGTAGTTGGTGATGGTCGCCCCGCCATCGCTGGCCGGGACCGACCAGCTCAGGGTCACCTGGGTATTGCCTCTCTCGGCCTCGAGGTCCTGGGGTGCCGTGGGAACTGCAGCGACGGAACTGGGTGTAGCATATACCTCCGTGGAATTGGGACCTTCGCCCACCGAGTTCACCGCGCTCATCTTGTAGTAGTAAATCTGGTCGTTGGTGACTGCGGTATCGTTGTAGAACAGCAGGTCACCGATAGTTGCCAAGTGGACCTCTCCTCCGGAGATCGTTCCCCGATAGACCTCGTAACCGATTACTGCGCTTCCACCATCATCGCTTGGAGCAACCCAGGTGAGGTTGACGTACCCATCTCCTGGCGAAACCTGTGGGTTCTGGGGAGCGGAGGGGACACCCGTGGGAGTGTCTGATACCTCATCCGATAGATAGCTCTCCCCGATGGCGTTGACGGCACTTACCTGGTAGTAGTAGGTGACGCCGTTGGTAAGTCCAGTGTCGGTGTAGCTGAGGACAGCCCCTACCTGATCGATATATGTCTCTGTGCCAGAAGACGCCCCGCGATAGATGCTGTAATTGATGATCTCTGAGCCGCCATCGTCGGTTGGTGCGAACCATGTCAACTCGATGCTGCCGTTGCTGGCTACCGTCTGCAGATTCTGTGGGACGGTAGGGGTAGTGGCCGGTGTTGTATATGCCTCGTTTGATAGAGGACCTTCGCCCACCGAGTTGACGGCACTTACCTTGTAGTAGTATGTCAGTCCATTTGTGAGCCCGGTGTCCACATATGTGAGCGCCGTTCCAATTTGCGTAAGGAGGGTCTCCGAACCAGAAGAATCGCCCCGGTAGATACTGTAATTGGTGATGGTCGCCCCGCCATCGCTGGCCGGGACCGACCAGCTCAGGGTCACCTGGGCATTGCCTCTCTCGGCCTCGAGGTCCTGGGGTGCCGTGGGGACAGTGGCACTCGAGCTAGGTGTGGCGAATATTTCGCTCGAGTTTGGACCCTCGCCCACCGAGTTCACCGCACTGACCAAGTAATAGTAGATTTGTCCATTTGTAACCGCTGTGTCGTTGTAGAACAGCAGGTCACCGATGGTTACTAAAAGGACCTCTCCTCCCGGGCTTGTTCCTCTGTACACCTTGTAGCCTGTTACCGGACTTCCACCATCATCGCTTGGAGCATCCCAGGTGAGGTTGACGTACCCATCTCCTGGCGAAACCTGTGGGTTCTGGGGGGCAAGAGGTGGCCCCGCGGAGATTACATAGACATTCACGGTTCCAGAACCGCCGTTGGAATTGAGGGGGATGGCGTAGTTGTAGGATCCGCTGGAAAGCCCACCTGTATCAATGCTGACCGTGATGGTGTCATGTTCCCCGGTTGAAGTGCCGTTCGATGGAGAGACGCTGGTGATCCAGGAGCAGCTCTCGCTGATCGAGTACTCGAGAGTTTCATCACCCGAATTCCATACCTCGAATGTCTTGCTACCCGTGTATCCTATGGCTACGGTACCGAAGTCGAGAGAGGTGGGGGAGTATGAAAGATCAGGTTCCGATTGAACGGTTACGAAGGTACTCACGGTTCCAGAACCGCCGTTGGAATTGAGGGGGATGGCGTAGTTGTAGGATCCGCCGGAGAGCCCGCTGGTATCAATGCTGACCGTGATGGTGTCATGTTCTCCGGTTGAAGTGCCGGTCGATGGAGAGACGCTGGTGATCCAGGAGCAGCTCTCGCTGATCGAGTACTCGAGAGTTCCCTCGCCCGAATTCCACATTTCGAACGTCTTACTGCCCGTGTATCCTAGAGCTACAGAACCGAAGTCGAGGGAGGTGGGGGAGTAAGAAAGAATCGGTTTCAATACGATGACGTGGACACTCACAGACCCAGAACCGCCGTTGGAACTGATGGAGATGGTGCAGCTGTAGGTACCGCCGGAGAGCCCGCCTGTATTGACGGTGACCGTGATGGTGTCATGTTCTCCGGTTGATGTGCCGCTCATCGGAGAAACTGTTCTCCAGCCGCAGCCCGCGGCAATGGTGTAATCGAGGGTACCTCCCCCATCGTTCCATATCTCGAACGTCTGGCTACCAATGTATCCAATGGCTACAGTACCGAAGTCGAGGGAGGTGGGGGAGTATGCGAGAACTGGATCCGATAAATCCGATTCCGAAGCAGTTGTGACTTGAGGTATGGCAATCAGCAATATGATAGTAAGAAGTAGAACCTCAACGGTACTCTTATTCAATTCTCGATCCCCCCATTCTTAATTATCAATTGATAAATCAATTGAATCTCAAGAACTTAATTTAGGTTCTCGAAAGGTAAAATAACTTTGGGAGAACGAAAACGAGCGAGTAAGAAGCTAGCTTAATTCTCGTCCATCCCAGCTGACAGAAGAAAAATATCAACATCTGGATGAGGATGAGAGCGGGCGTGAAGGGATTCGAACCCCTGATCCGCAGCTTAGGAGGCTGCTGCCATATCCAGACTAGGCCACACGCCCTTGTTTGTATAAAAGGGGAAGTTGTAAAAAGGGTTTACTCAGAGTCCTCATCGGACTCTTCGGTCGCTTCCTCGGATTTGGCCTCGGGTTCATGCTCCTCCGGAGGTATCTCCTCTGGCTCAAGCTCTTCCTCGGTTTTCTCCTCCTCGGGGGCTTCCTCCTCGTGCTTGGGGTAGGCCTCAATGAACCTTACCTCGACGTTTCCGAAAGCTTCCCTGAGGTCAGCGACCACACGGTACTTTGCCATCGTCCACTTCTGATCGTACTTGCAGACATCAGGCATAGTGATGTTGTAGACATCATCCTCGATTACAACCTCAAAACCATCGCTGGAGCCATAATCCATCTCTAGGATACCTTTGACCTTGTCCTCGCTGGTCTCCAGCTTCTCGACCACTGTGAACTTGTACTTCAACGTGCTGCCGGCCAGGGGTCGGTTGAAATCCACCCTAACCCTACCTGCGGTCACGGCCACGATGGTGCCTATCCGGTTCTTTATGTTGACCTCCATGCCAATCCTGGGATCGATGTCCTGCCTGTGGAACTCTCTGAGGGGGTGCAGCTCAACGAGCTTTGGATCCCTCTGACCGGCGGCCTTCTCTGGTGGGATACTGACCTCCTGCTCCACGCCGACCTCGGCACCATCGAGAGCCTCGTCAAGTCCCTCGAAGACCCTGCCGGCTCCGACCAGAATGGAAATGGGGGCGTAGTTGGCATTCTCGTTGAAGATGTCGTTCTCTCTGGCCTTATCATCACTGGTGGTATCGAACATTTCCTCTGTGTCCTCTATCCACGCGTCGTAATCCAGACGGATAACATCTCCCTTTGTGATCTTGACAGCCTCATCAGACATGAAATTCACCAAACTTGATTATTCTGGGAAACGATTTGGTGTCATCAATTGGTCCCTATTATATTTTTTGGTGATTACTAAGGACCTACACCTTGACCAGTCCCTCAACCGTTTCCTTGTCCAGGACCTTGACCAGCTCCACGAGCAGCCTGAGATTACTCTCAACGTCCTTCATATCGATTATACCTACATGTGAGTGGATGTGCCGGGTCGCGACACCCATAACCAGGCTGGGGCATCCTACATTCGAGATGTGTATTATGCCCGCATCGGTACCGCCACCAGTGACCTGCGCGAGCTGGTAGGGGATCTTATTCTGCTCGCAGATATCGATCGCCAACTCCTTCAGCGGCTGGTTGGGTATCATGGATGTGTCGAAGACGGTGATTGCGACACCATCGCCCATTTTGGCTGGGGCCTGCTCCGGCCTTATGCCGGGAACATCTCCGGCGATGTCGACATCTAGCACCAGAGCGACATCGGGCTTGACCATGTTAGCGACCGTTCTGGCACCTCTAAGGCCGACCTCCTCCTGGACAGTTGCAGCGCCGATGATCTTGTTGGGGTGCTTGATCTTCTTCTCTTTCAGCGTTCGGATAAGCTCGGCGGCTAGGAATGCCCCGATGCGGTCGTCGAAGGCCTTGCCGAAAGCGAGGGTTCGCTCGTCCACCTTCTTGCCGTCCTTGAACCTGGCCTTCTTGCTCAGGTTGAATGAGGAATCTGGTACAGCAGCATCACCGATGCGCGCGCCCATCTCCTTGGCCTCGTCGGCATTCGCGGCTCCGATATCAATGAACATCTTGTCCATGGTCACGACCTTGTCCCTCTCCTCTCTCTCCATTACGTGGGGTGGCTTGGCCGCAATGATCCCCTGGACCTTTCCCTTGTTTGTGAGAACCCATACCTTCTGTCCCAGAAGGGCTTGATTGAACCATCCTCCCAGGCCGTAGAAGTTCAAAAATCCTGTATCGTTGATGCCTGTGACAATGAATCCGATCTCATCGATGTGACCGGGTACCAGTATCACAGGTGCTTCGTCCTCTCCGTTTTTTTCGAACACTAGAGAGCCGATCTTGTCGTTGTAAACTGTATCCGCCCATCGGTCCACGTATCCTTTCATGAGGGTGGTGGCCTCCCGCTCGAACCCAGATGGGCCATGGGCATTGCACAGGTCCTCCAGGAACTTCAATGAGTCCTTCTTCATTTCGAACACTCCTAGCGATTGAACGCAGATACCTCTATTTAGGATGCAAAGTTAAACATATCGGCCCGTAATAGTAAAATGGAGGAGGTGCGCCCATCGATCCCGATACCGTAGCCGTCACCAGGATTATGGATCCCGATTCGGAGGAATCGATTGGGAACTCGGTAAGAAGGGTTCTAGATTTGATCGACGCCTCCAGCGATCTTCAAGGGAAGAAGAAGGCGATGATCAAGCCCAACATCTGCTGCGATAAGGACTGGACCACCGGGGCCACGACGTGCCCCTGGGTGGTTAGAGCCGTTGTCCAGTGGCTGAATGAGAACGGAATCCATGACATCACTCTGGCGGACGGCACCATTGTCGGTCAGGACACTCTGGAAAACATGGAGAGGATTGGATTCATGAGGTTGGCCGAAGAGTTCGGCCTGGAACTCGTTGACCTGAATAAAGATAAGCGTGTCCATCTCGAGGTGGATTCTCCCCGTGTCTTCGAGAGGATAAAGGTAGCGAGAACTCCACTTGAAACGGATTACCTCATCAACATCCCAGTGATGAAGACGCATATATGCACCTCAGTCACCCTGTCGATGAAGAATCTGAAGGGGTTGCTGGATAAGAAGTGGAAAAGGCAGTTCCACTTCATGGGACTGGATGGAGCGCTTGCAGATCTAGCCTCGGTCGTGAGACCGGACCTGAACATCATCGATGGAACGGTCGGAATGGAGGGCCGGGGACCGATCAACGGCACCGCCAAGGAAGCGGGCGTTCTCCTCGCTTCCAGGGACCATTTCGCTGCGGACATCGCTGGCTCCAGGGCTATGGGGCTGGATCCCTTGGAGATCGGGCATCTCACTATGTTTGCCGAGAGGATTGGTGTAGGTGTTGAGTCCTACTGGCCCCATCTGATCGGTGATGCAGATTTTAAGCTCGCCTTCAAGAAACCGGTATCGGCGAGGGATCAATGCTTCTCTGGCGTCGAGCTTGACTGGGGCGATCCCTGCAGCGGTTGCGCTAACGCCTTGGGAGCGGCTCTAGATCACTTGGAAAGGGATGGGGATCTGGAAGAGGTGCAGCGCCGCGGGGGTGTTCTTATCGCTTTGGGAAAGAAGGCCGATCCCGATGCGAAGGAGAATCTCTTTCTCATGGGTAGATGTCAGCACCGCAATCGGAAGAAGGGCATTTACATCCCTGGCTGCCCGCCCCAGAGCTTCGTGATAAGGGGACTGTTCTACGAGATGATCGACAAGGAGACGGTGTACAGGCGGGAGGATGTGCTCAAGGAAGCTGAGGAGGCCTACGGGGATGAGCTTGAGGGCGATTGACCCTCAATAACTGGGGAAAAAAGAATAAATGCTAGTTGCCAGATACACGGGCCAAGGCCACCATAGCTTAGCCCGGTTGAGCGGCTGACTTGTAATCAGCAGGTCGGGAGTTCAAATCTCCCTGGTGGCTCTTTCTCCCTACTCCTCAAGCCACACGGTATCGTCATGCTCGAAGTTGATCTTCAGCACGATGATGGAGAAGTCATCCTGCACTTCTGGAGTCTCGTGGACCTCACCTGGTTCGCAGACCAGTATGTCCCCGGGACCCATATCGTGTCTAACGCCTTCTATGCTTATCGCACCATCCTGCAGGAAGTAGAATGCCTCGGTCTGCACCTCATGATAATGAGGGGGCACTCTCTCCCCTTTCCCGAAGCGGACCTGCTGAAGAATTGTTCTAGGTGGTACTACTGAATCATCGGTCAGGAGTACTTTCTTCTCGTAACCAGATCCACGAAGCCAATCGATCTCCTTGGAGCGTATCTCCCTCATCACATCACTGCTCTTTCACCGCGTCCCTTATGGCTTCATCGAGTATTTCCACGGCCGTATCAAGATACTCGTCTTCGATGTTAAGCGGTGGTATGTATCTTATTCCAGAGCGACCACATGGGAGGAGAATTAGCCCTCTTTGGTAACTCAATTCAACCACTCTATCGCGGAGGTCCACTGCATACTCCTTGGTGTTCCGGTCCTTGACGAACTCGGTGGTGAGCATCAATCCGAGTCCGCGAACGTCGCCTATGCAATCGTGCTTCTCCATGAGCTCCATCAGCATTTTCTTGAGATTCTCCCCTTTGCGCTGGGCTTCATAGACCAGATCCTCCTCATCGATTACATCGAATGTCGCCAGTGCGGCCCTACAGGCAAGAAGGTTTCCCCCATAGGTGTTGGAATGGGCTCCCTGCACCTGGAAGTCAAAGAGCTTGTTGTAGACCGTGGCGGCTATCGGGGCACCGGATCCAAGCGCCTTGGCGGTGCACAAGACGTCCGGAATCACCCCGTGGTGATCGATGGCCCACATCCTCCCGGTTCGGCCCATGCCAGCCTGTACTTCATCGTCCACATAAAGAATGCCGTGCTTCTCGGCGGTTCTCTTGATGATCCTTATGAACTCCGATGGAGGAACGATGTACCCGCCCTCGCCCTGCAACGGTTCGCAGAAGATCGCGGCCACCTCCTCAGGGGGAAGAAATGTCTCGAAGTATATCTCGTCCAGTATCTTGGCACACCATACTCCACAAGAAGGGTATTCCAGATGATATGGGCAGCGGTAGCAGTTGGCGTAAGGAATATGAGTGACCCCGGGCACCAGGGGGAAGAAATCCCTCTTCTGAACAGGCTTACTGGCAGTCAGAGAAAGGGCGCCGAATGTCCTTCCATGGAAGCCCCCGATGAAGGATATGAACTGCTTCCGACCCGTTGACCACCGGGCGACCTTCATCGCCGCCTCGACGCACTCTGCCCCCGAGTTGCTTAGGAAGACCTTCTTCTCGAAATCGCCCGGTGTTGTCTCACAAAGCTTCCTCGCCAGTTCCACCTGAGGCCTGTAGTAGAAATCGGTGCCTGCGAAGTGAATCAGCTTCTCAGCCTGGTCGCGGATCGCCTCAACCACCTTGGGATGGCAGTGTCCTGTGTTGAGTACTGCGATCCCTGATGCAAAGTCGAGGTACGTGTTGCCATCCACATCCGTTACGATCGACCCTTTTGCCTTATCGGCCACTATGGGTGATGTCTTGGTGGATGTGGATATGAATGCGTAATCCAGGGCAACGACCTCCCTGGCCTTGGGGCCGGGTGGTGTCTCCTTGATATCTGGAACGTTGCTCAAAGTAATCCCTCTGTTCTCCTTGTTTAGAGGATTGAGAAAAGCGTATATGATGGTTGTGTATTTCTCTGGATACTTGAAGGATGAATCCCATCTCTGGAGATGTATCCAATTTTGATGGTCAAATCTAGAGGCCGTGGACATGAAAGAGGGTAATTGCCACCCCCGCAATACCTCGATGCAGGGTATTTTACTTGGCCTGAAAAAACTGTCCCACCATCTTGGCCGATCAAATAATCTCCTTGACGAGCTGACAGTTCTGGGAACATCCTGGGCATCAGTCAAATTCTAATTAAATACTATCATTCAAATGTTAAAAATTAGTGGTCAAATAAAAATCAAATATTTCATTGAAAGACAAATTATTTGGATTCTTGATAAATATTAATATATTACAATGCCAACACTTATATTAGAGAAGTTACTAAAGATGGCCGGAGTTATCAATTTGCGTAAGAGTAATAAAGGCGGGAATCCAGGGCGAGGAGGGCCGAATAAGAAGGCAAGAGGGCCAAAGGTCGACAATCGGCAACCCAAGGCTCCTATGTTGAACATGAGGAGGCTCGGTGATTTTAGATACGATATCAGGGAGGTCGTAGCAAGATCCCAGATGGATGAGGCTGCGGGACCATCCTTCATCGCCCAAGTGATTGCCAAGGCATCCAGAATATCGATAAGGGATGCCAAGAAGTATGTTAGGGACTTTGAGCAAAGGGGAGAATGCACCAAGAATGTCAGTGAGGACATCTGCGGGCTTCTCGACCGTTACACGAAGTACCGCTGATTCTTCTTTCCAATAGGACAATATCTCTCGTGATTCAGTGAGTCTTCATGTCCTCTGCACTCTCTATCAGCTTATTGAGAATGGAGTACGCCTGGATCATATCATCTTCGTCGACTATGAATATTGTATCAGTGAAACAGCTGACAGACTCGACCACATTGATCCCACCTTCAGCAAGATTGCTCGACAAGTAGGCGAAAACTCCGCTGGTGTCCACGATCGACTCTGGGGATTTGACCGCGATCTCGACAAGGTCCTCCCTGGTCTTGAGAACATTTGACTGCCCCACCGCGTTCACCACTTCATCCCTCAGCTTCTCGTCCGCGATGATGGTGATGGCGTGAGTGCTCTGGATCACCTGCATCGTGCTTTTCTCGTTCAGAAGCTTTTTAAACATGGCCTCCAGGCGGTGAATGACGCTCCAATCGTTCTTGGCCGTGACGATGCAGATCTTGGTCTTCATCTCCAGGCGGCTGGTTCCCAATATCTTCAGGATCTGACTCTCGTGATCCTGCCTGCCAAGCTTCACAGCGTAGCGGCGACAGGCTATCATAACCGCCTCCTCGTTCTTCAAGCCCATATCCTTAAGGATCTGCCTGGCAAGGGATGAATAGTTAATGAGGTCCTTCGAAATGCAGTCCTTGATCGAGGGGTGAGCATCTATGTACGCGCGGGTCTTCTCCGCAGTGCTCTCCTTCTGGGATACCTTCTTCATCGTGCGAAGATAAATAATATGAGTATTAAAGAATTTTCAATTCGGTTGAAGGCCATTTTATCCATTCATATTCATACTGGAAGGATAGATCTGCTTGAATTCACAGTTTCATTCTTGGCTGAGTGTGATTATCGAGAGATAAAGGCGAACGTTCACTCAATCCAACAAGAATTTCTGGAACACCCTGTCGAATATCCCGGTGGACTGCTCCTCTATCACCAGCGAGGGCACCAGCCTTACCACGCTGCCACCGCAGACGTTTACAAGAACCTTGTTCGCGAACGCGAAACGATAGAACTGCTTCGCCGCGTTCCCCATGTCAATACCGATCATCAAGCCCTTTCCCCTGACATCGGTCACTATCTCACTCCCCTTCATCACAGAAGAGAGGCGCGCCATCCACTCATCTCCCAGCTTCCTAGAGCGATCGACTAGCTTCTCTTTGACGATTGTGGATATTACGGCGTTCGCCACTGCACATCCCAATGGGTTCCCGCCAAAGGTAGTACCGTGCGATCCAGGGGAGAAGGTCTTAGAGATCTCCTTAGAAGTGACAACCGCTCCTATTGGGAATCCTCCGCCCATCCCCTTTGCCAAGGTGACCATGTCTGGAACCACACCAAAGTGCTCGAACCCGAACATCTTTCCGGTGCGACCGAATCCAGTCTGGACCTCGTCCATTATCATAAGCGCGCCGAAATCATCACACAGATCCCGAGCCAGCTTCATGAATTGAGGATCCGAAGGAATTATCCCGCCCTCTCCCTGCACTGACTCGAGTATGAGCAGAGCGGTGTCGTTGGAGAACATTTCCTTCAGCTGCTCAGTTGAACCGTAATCGAAGAAATCGAACGCCTTTGTCAGAAGGGGTTCGAAACCCTCATGGTATTTCGTTTGGCCAGTGGCAGAAAGGGCGCCCGCTGTCCTTCCGTGGAACGAGTTCTTGGCGGCGAGCGCCTTATTGCGTCCAGTTTGCTTGAACGCGAGCTTGAGAGCCGCCTCGTTGGCCTCCGCTCCACTGTTCACGAAGAGGGAGGTGCTAAGGCCATCGGGCATCACCGAGGCGATGGTCTCGCCCAACAGGGCTTGCTCCTTGATGTAGTATAAGTTTGAAACATGGGAAAGGCGCTTGGATTGATCGCAGAGAGCCTGAGCAATGTTGGGATGACCGTGGCCAAGTGCGCACACGGCAATGCCTGCCACCAGGTCCAGATATAGGTTGCCATCCAAGTCATAGAGGAACTCCCCCACGCCGTGGTCGAAGCATATCTTCTCCTTACCGTAGTTCTGGAAAAGGTAGGTCTGATCGAGCTTGACTACATCATCGAAATTCATTGTGATACCTCGTTGGGTCAGTTGATGGTCACGGTAGTGCCACAGTTGGTGCCCATCAGCACCTGATTGAGTATTGAATTCGGCTCTCTTCCGTTCACCATATGTGCCTTCTTCACACCGTTCTCGATCGCCAGGCGACATGCCTCTACCTTGGGAAGCATTCCCCCTGAGACGATCCCGACCTCAATGAGATGGTCCATCTCGGCAATGGTTATGTCAGTGATGATGGTGTCCAGGTTTCCGATCTCCCTCATCACTCCGGGGACATCGGTAACCAGGACCATCTCCTCGCAGCCCAGCGCCCTCGCCAGATGTGCTGCCACTGTGTCGGCGTTGACGTTCATCTCCCTCCCTGAGGGGTCGACGCAGATGGGATAGATGACGGGCACGAAGCCGCTGGCACAGAGAACGGACACAGTGGTGGGATCGATGCACTTAACCTCCCCCACATTACCAAGATCCACCTTCAATTTAGCACCGTTCTCCTCTACTTCGACAGGGGACTTCTTCTCGCATATGACTGTCTTTCCCTCACTGCCGGAGATACCTATGGCCTTGACGCCTGTGGCCTTGAGAGCGTCGACTATTTGGTCGTTGATCTTCGAGAGAACGTCCTTCACCACATTGATGGCCTCGTCATCCGTGATGCGGAGTCCCGCAACCTTCTTGACCTCGAGTCCGCGAGCTTCCATCTCCTTGCTTATATTCGGACCACCCCCATGAACAACGATGGGCCTAAGGCCCAGCGAGACAAGCAGGGCGATGTCATTGGAGATGCGCTCCAGGTCTCCGTTGCCGTTGAGGGAGTTCCCTCCGAACTTGATCAGGATCTTCTTCCCACGGAGCTTCCATATCCGCGGAAATGACTGGGTCATGATGTTCAGGTTCACTTTCATCACCTATGTAGTGTACTCCGCGTTGATCTTCACGTACTCGTAGGAGAGGTCACATCCCCAGGCCTCAGCCAAAGAGTTTCCGAGGCCTATGTCCACCACTATGTGGATCTCCTTCTTCTTCAGCAGTTCCTTCAGAGGCTCCTCCCCCGTCCCGCAGGTCTGGATGAGAGGTTCGCCCTGCTCGTATATGGGTATCATGGTGCCGTTAGCCCCCATGGCTAAGTTCACCCTTTCGGGAACCATCTCTGCGCCCGAGTAGCCCAGAGCACACAGTATACGTCCGTAGTTGGGATCGGAGCCGAAAATAGCGGTCTTCACCAGATTGGAGGACACTATTGCCTTCGCAGCCTTTCTCGCATCTTCGGTCGACCGCGCACCCCTAACGACCACGGATATCAGCTTGGTGGCACCCTCTCCATCTAATGCAACCTGCTTGGCAAGGAGCTTCGCGACATACCTCACCCCCTCCCAGAAGGCTTCCGATTCGTCTGCTTTCATGCCCCCGGCGCAGCCGTTCGCCAAGATGACCGACATGTCGTTGGTGCTCTGATCACCATCCACATCGATCTGGTTGAAACTGGAGTCCATGACATCCTGCCATTTCCCGTCGAATCCAGGTGATAGGCAGGCATCAGTGGTAATGAAACTGAGAGTGGTGGCATGAAGTGCCTTCATAGCGGGGGAGATCATCCCGCTACCCTTGGCCATCCCCCCGATGGTCACCTTGGTGCCGTCCTCGAGGGTCACCTCGCATGCAGCTTCCTTGATCACAGTGTCAGTGGTCAGTATGGCTTGAGCAGCCTCCACATCCTTCTTGCGGCCGCTATCAAGTTCATTAGTGATCTCCTTGATGCCCGAGATTATCTTATCCGTCGGTAGGAAGCGGCCGATGATACCCGTGGACACCACTCCCACCAGGTCCCTTTCGAGACCGAGTGAGGCAGCGGTCTGGGAAACCATGTCCCTGGCATCCTTTGCACCCCTGTCTCCGGTTAGGGTGTTGGCATTGCCAGAGTTGATTATGAATGCCTGGAGCTTCTTTGGGTCAAGCTCTATCATGACCTTGAGGGGTGCGCCCTTCACCTTGTTCTGAGTATACGCGATAGCGCAGGTCGCTTCCGTCTCGGAGTAGATGAGCGCCAAGTCGCGCTTGTGCTTCTTGATGCCGCAGGCAATGCCAGCGGCCTTAAACCCCTTGGGGGATGTTATACCCCCATCTATCACCTTCATCTCAGACACCCAGCCCGGGGAAGTTCAATCCGGTTGTCTCGTCCAGCCCGAACATGATGTTCGCATTCTGGACCGCCTGGCCTGCGCCACCCTTGGTGAGGTTGTCGATCGTTGCCATGACCACCACATTCTTCTCTCCTGCGAACTCGAAACCGATCTCACAGAAGTTCGATCCAGCGACCGAGGCGATGTTGGGTGTCCCGTTGACGCGAATGAAAGGCTTGCCCTTGTAGAACTTCTCGTAAACATCATACAATGATTCGTGATCCATCTTATTCTTGAGAGTCACATAGCAAGTGGAGAATATTCCACGCACGATGGGCACAAGATGAGGAGTGAAGACTACCTCGATCGACCCGTTGCCCATGCTCTCCAAGGCCTGCTTTATCTCGGGGGTATGACGATGCTGGCCTACCTTGTAGGGGATTATGCCCGCGGCACAGGTGGGATGGTGGGTGATCTGAGAAGGTTCCATTCCCGCTCCAGAAGTGCCGCTCTTCGCGTCGATGATAAGTTTTCCCTCCACCAGGTCCTCTGAAAAGAGGGGAGCGGTGGCCAGCACTGCGCATGTGGGGTAGCATCCGGGGTTGGCCACCAGCTCGGCGGAGGTTATGGCGTCATGGAAGAGTTCGGGTATCCCGTAGACGGCCTTCTTCAGATTATCAACGTCCCTGTGATCGATCCCGTACCACTGGCGGTAGTCGCGAGGCGCCTTCAGCCTGTAGTCGCCGCTAAGATCGACCACCTTGATCCCCTTCTCAAGGAGGGGGGGTGCGAAATCCATGGAGGCGCCGTGGGGCGTCGCCAGGAAAGCGAGGTCGATGTCGGAGTTCTCGCTCAAGCTCTCATCGAATCTGATGTCGACGAAGCCCTTAAGGAATGGGTGGACCTTCGTGACCTTCAGACCGGCCTGCCTCCTCGAGGTGATGGTCACTAGCTCCATCTCCGGATGGGTGCAGACCATGCGGGCTGTCTCCCCGCCCGTGTATCCCGATCCTCCGACTATACCAACCTTAATCATCTCGATATCACTCTCTTCTAAGGAACTGCGCATTGTGGAATTCGAGTATTAATAGTGATGTCATATTTCAGACACCATGCTCCCCAGGTGTTCGTCTGGGAACGGTACCACACATATCGGTCAGCCTTGTCGGAATGAGGACGATAGATGTGTCAAATGTCGCTTGCGGGTCATCACGAATATATATACAAGCGGGAGTAAACGGCCCGATTTAAATGGTATCCAGTAATGACACTCGCGATAAGATCGTCCTGGCCTACTCCGGCGGATTGGACACCTCCATTGCCATCAGGTGGCTCCAGGAGAAGTACGACATGGACGTCATAGCGGTTTCCATCTACGTGGGACAGCCGGGCGACATGGACGCTACAATGGCCAAGGCCAAGAAGGTGGGCGCCGTCGATGCCTACGCCGTCGACGCGCAGGAGGAGTTCGTCAATGACTACGTGTTCCCCTCACTGAAGGCCAACGCCATGTACGAGGACAAGTATCCACTTGCCACAGCGATCGCAAGGCCGCTCATGGCAAAGATACTGGCGGACGTCGCGAAGAAAGAGGGAGCCAAATACATAGCGCACGGCTGCACCGCCAAGGGGAACGACCAGGTGCGCTTCGACGTTTCCATCAACGCTCTAGCCCCCCATATCGGGATCATCGCTCCCATGAGGCAGTGGATATACACCCGTGAGGAGGGCATCGAGTACGCGAAGGAACATGACATTCCAATACCCATCAAGAAGGCCACACCCTATTCGATTGACGAGAACCTTTGGGGAAGGAGCTGCGAGTGTGGCATCCTCGAGGACGCCTCGGTCGAGCCACCTGAGGACGCCTACGAGTGGACAACCTCGCCGTTATCCGCTCCCGACGAGCCGGAATACCTCACTATTGATTTCGAGAAGGGAGTACCAATCGCCATAAACGGGGAGAAAATTCCTCCAGTCGACCTGATAAAGAAGGTCAATGAGATCGCTGGCAAGCACGGCGTGGGAAGAATAGATCACATCGAGGACCGCCTGGTGGGCATAAAGAGCAGGGAGATATACGAGGCTCCATCGGCCATCGTCCTGGTCACCGCCCATAAAGACCTAGAGAACCTCGTGCTCTCCAAGGATCTGATGGCATTCAAGAAGTTCGTCGAGCAGAAGTACGCGGAACTCGCGTACAACGGCCTGTGGTTCTCACCTCTCAAGGAGACCCTGGATGCCTTCGTCGACAAGAGCCAAGAATTCGTCACCGGATGGGTCAAGATGAGACTCTTCAAGGGCTCAGCTGTCGTTGTGGCGAGATCGTCCCAATACTCATTATACGACACCGCTATGTCTACCTACGACGAGGCGGACCATTTCGATCATAACTCTGCCGAGGGATTCATATATTGCTGGGGCCTGCCTCTGAGGATGGCCGCCAAGGCGTACAAGGAGAAGGTGGATATCAGTGAACAAGAAGGTCCTATGGTCGGGGAGATTCAAGAAAGGAGCCAGTGAGTCCACTCTCCTCTTCACATCATCCCTGACCGTGGACTCCAGGATGGCGTACCACGACATCATGGGTTCCCTGGCCCATGCAAGGATGCTGGGGCAGCAGGGGATCATATCCATCGAGGATCAGGAGGCGATCGTCAAGGGTCTCAGGTCAATCCTCTTCGACCTGGAGAACGAGGGTATCGGATTCCCCGAGACCACCGAGGATATTCATTCGGCCCTCGAGATGGAGCTAACTGAGCGCATTGGGGAAGCAGGTGGAAGGATTCACACCGCCCGCTCCAGGAATGATCAAGTGGCCACAGACCTCCGCTTGTACCTTAGGGACAGGTTGCTGGATACCATAGAGAACCTGGTCCACCTACAGGAGGTCATGGTCGATCTTGCGGAGGAGCACGTCAAGACGATCATGCCCGGCTTCACCCACTTACAGCACGCCCAGCCCGTAACACTGGGATATCATATGATGGCCCACTACCAGCGCATCCAGAGGGACACCGAGCGCCTGATCGACATGTACAGGAGGGTGAACGTCTGTCCCCTTGGATCGGCAGCTCTGGCCGGAACCACCTACTCCATTGACAGGCATCTGACGGCCAGTTCTCTGGGCTTCGACTCGCCGACCGCGAACGCCATGGACGCTGTGTCGGACAGGGACCTGGTCGCCGAGTACTGCTTCTGCGCCTCGCTGTGCATGATGCACCTCTCGTCCTTATGCGAAGAGCTGGTTGTCTGGAGCTCACCCGAATTCTCCTTCGTGGAATTGGATGACGAATTCTCAACGGGCAGCTCGATAATGCCCCAGAAGAAGAACCCGGACGTGGCTGAGCTCATCAGGGGGAAGAGTGCTGGAGTCCTCGGGGATCTGAACTCCATCATGGTGATGATGAAAGGACTCCCATTCGCATACAACCGCGACCTGCAGGAGGATAAAGGAGCCCTGTTCAGGACTGCCGATACCCTAAACGGCAGCCTGGAGATCATGGCGCCCATGATGCAGACGCTGACTTTCAATAATGAGAAGATGCTGGCTGCCGCCAAGAGTGGTTTCCTGAATGCCACCGAGTTGGCCGACTACCTGGCAGGAAAGGGGATGCCCTTCCGTGAAGCGCATGGAGTGGTGGGGCAGGTGGTCCAGAATGCATCCGAGAGGAATATCGGGATAGAGGATCTCTCCCTGGACGAGTTGTGCTCCTATTCTCCTCTAATCGATGATGATGTCTTCGACTTGCTTGCGATCGAAAAGGCTGTGGAACGGAGAGAATCGACCGGTGGCACCTCGCCCTCATCGGTGAAGTCACAGATAGAACAGGCCCTGGTTTCTATGAACGAACAGGGCGATTTCGCCCGTTTGAAGCGTGAGGATATAGCTAAAGCGTTCGAGAAGCTGCAGAGCTAGGTCATTCACTCAAATAGAGGCGGTTCCACTCCAGTTCGTGATTTATATTTGCCACTTTCAGAATGCGGCTGAGCTTCTCGGCGATGCGGACCACTTCGTTGCTCTTTGAAGTCCCTCTGATGTAGAACTCCTTGCGATCCAGCGGGAACACCAATCGCATCCTTCCCTTGCGGTTGTAACCTTCAGGCTTCCTATTCTTCTCCAGCTCTGACTGGTTCAGATAGATGAACATTCGGAGTACATCCTCATCCTCGGGAACTTGCCCCGTCTCTTGAAGGAAGGTGATTAGCACCTCCGGGAAAACCTCCGCAAGGTCCTTGTATTCCACATTTTCTTCTAGAACGAAATGCCCACTGGTAGCCTTCATCGACCTGTTCGATGGTGAAGTCTATATAAATATTTGTCGAGTCGGTTGAACCCCCGGACGGGACATCAAAGGCCAGTGATTCGAGACCGAACAAAACAGACGAGGTAAATTAATAATAAGAGGCAATATTCAAGCCATGATAGCCGCACTCACCATCGCGGGCTCTGATTCCATCGGTGGCGCTGGATTGCAGGCCGATCTCAAGGCCTTTGCCGCCATATGGGTGCACGGCACCTCTGTGGTCACCTGCGTGACCTCCCAGAACACCCAAGGCGTTCTGGATATACGACCCATGGCTCTGGATGTCATCGAGTCCCAGATGGAGGCCGTTCTTGGGGATGCTGAGATAGCAGCGGCCAAGACCGGAATGCTTTACTCCACTGACATCGCCAGCACGGTGGTGCGAAGGCTGAATGAAGAGGATTTTCCTTTGGTCGTCGATCCCGTTCTCGTTGCAGGGGTGGGCGACTCGCTCCATTCCAGAGATCTAGTGGAGACGCTGAGGAGAGAGGTCATACCAAGAGCCACCCTAGTTACGCCTAACCTCCCAGAGGCCCAGGAGTTGGTCGGTTTCCCCATATCGAACTACAGGGATGTCGAGAGGGCATGCGATTCGCTGCGGGAGATGGGCGCCGAGGCTGTTCTGATCAAGGGTGGACACTTATCATCCGAAAAGGCAGAGGATGTCATGCTCTTTGAGGATCACTTCTACACTTACTCGTCTCCAAGAGTCGAGTCAGCAGGCCACGGCGGAGGCTGCACGCTCTCCGCCTATATAACGGGCTTCATGGCAAAGGGAATGGACCCCCCTGAGGCCGTGGAGAAGGCCAAGGGATGCATATGGAAGGCATTCGTATCCAGCTACGGAGTGGGGAAGGGTGTAACATTGGTTGATCCCCTTGCGCCCTTTGAGGAAGCAGCAGAAAAGTACGAGATCATGACCCGATTGAGACGGGCGGTCGAAATCCTGGAATCGATCCTGCCTGCTTCGTGGGTTCCTGAGGTCGGCATGAATTTCGTCTTCGCACTTCCTAGCGCTCTGTCTCCAGAGGACATCTGCGGGGTTGAGGGAAGGATCTCCTCCGTCAGGGGAAGGCTTGTTCACGCGGCCTGCTTTGATTTCGGAGCATCGCGGCATGTAGCCACCATAGCCCTGACCGCCATGCAGTTCGATCGGAGGATGAGGTCAGCCCTTAACCTGCGCTTCAGCGAGAGGAATCTGGAGAACCTCATGGCATCGGGATTGACGGTGGGAAGCTTCTCACGCTCAGACGAGCCAAGAGAGAGGAGGACCATGGAATGGGGAACTGAGAAGGCCATCATGGAGCTGGGTCAGGTCCCTGATGCAGTATACGACAGAGGAGGCGTAGGCAAGGAGCCCATGATAAGGATACTGGGTCAGGATCCCGAGGCGGTCCTAGACAAAGTGAGGATAATACTCGATTCACGGTGATCAGTTGAGAATCGCGATGTTCACGGACAGCTATCTGCCCTCTAGGGACGGTGTGGTCAATTCCATCCTGCTCACCAAACAGAAGCTGGAGGAGATGGGGCACGAGGTGATCGTGTTCGCTCCAGATCCTGGCAATAGTGATGACAGGGAGGAGGGGACCCAATACTTCCGCTCCGTGGCCTACAGGAGCTACCAGGGCTACCGGGTCCCCATGTTCCCCACCAACAAGTGCCAGATCCTAGAGGGGCTGGACGTGGACGTCATTCATAATCAAGGCCTTCTGCTCATGGCACTCCGCGGCATGTTCGCTGGCCGTTCGCTAAGACTTCCTGTGGTGACCTCCTTCCACACCATGATAACAGAGGCGGTGGAGTACTACTCATGGCTACCGCTTCCAAGGGAGGTCATGGACGTGCTGTTCTGGCGCTACCTGCGCAGCCTGCTCCAGCGCTCAGAGGCTGTGATCGCACCTACCCAGGCCATCCTGGATGAGCTGATGGCCTACGCGCCCGATATTAGAAAGGGAGAGGTAATACCCACCGGGGTCGATTGCAGTCGGTTCCGGCCGGATGTTGACGGATCCGCCATCAGAGAGAGATACGGCCTAGAAGGAAAGGTCATCCTCCACCTAGGAAGGATCGCCTGGGAGAAGAACCTGGACCTAGTGCTGGAAAGCTTCAAACTCCTGCTGGAGAAGGACCGGACCCTGAGGCTCATGATAGTGGGCTCAGGCCCCGCCAGAGATCATTATATGGAGGTCGCGAAGTCCATGGGAATCGGAGATGAGGTAATCTTCCCTGGTTTCGTTGCGGATGAAGAGCTTCCCATGTATTATGCGGTCTGTGACGTATTCGCCCTCGCCTCCAAGTTCGAGACCCAGGGACTCGTGGTGCTGGAGGCAATGGCCAGTGGCAAGGCTGTGGCGTGCATCGACTATCGGGCTACCGCGGAGATAGTGAACGAAGGTGTTGATGGTTTCCTCTTTGAGGAGTCGGTAGAGAGCTGCTCGAGCACGCTGGAAAAGGCCTTGAACGCGCCTGATTCGATCAAGATGAATGCGAGGGGAACCGCGGAAAGATATTCCATTGATGAGATGGCTGAGAGGTTGGTAAAGGTCTACGAGTACGCTATAGAACAGAAGAGGGAGAGGAGCGGGGAACCTAAGAGGAGAGCAATATGATCGAATTCGACCTGGGAAACATCATCTACGATTTCTTCAGCGTGATGGGAGTGCCAGGTCTGCTCCTATGTATATTCCTCCTGTTCTACATAGATGCCATCCTCATCCCAACGCTACCGGAGCTCTTCACCGTGATCATTTTCATGGCCATTCCTGAACCCTGGTTCGCCGGACTGATACTGTTCACCATCGCCGGGGCAGAATTCCTGGGTCTGACCACGCTTTACACCCTTGTCAAGAGCGTTAAGGTCCCGAGAAAGATAGAAGCGGCGGTCATTAAGTACAGAGATTTCCTCATCGTGAGGGACGAGAGGATGATCATCGTCAACCGCTTCGCCCCGGTACTTCCCTTCATGGGAGCTTTCGTGGCCATATGCGGCTGGTCCTATCGCAAGGCGGTCATATACACGCTTGCCAGCGGTGTGATCAAGTACGGTGCGATACTGGCCTTGAGCAACCTGTTCTTCGTTTACTTCTCAGAGGGGACCGCTGGGATGATCACAATAATCATGGTCCTGATCATCCTGGTCCTGAGCCTCATCGTCTCCGTGTACCGCAGGAGCATGATGAAAAAGGAGAAGCTACCCGAGGGGGTTTGCCCTCTTCCGGACGCCGACCCGTCGGAGGAGGAGGCATGAGGATAGTGCAGCTCAACCCTTTCCATTACCCGTTCATGGGGGGTATCGAGCACCGCATCCACCACATCTCCTCAATACTGGCCAAGGAACATGAGGTGATCGTCCTTACGGGTCAGCTTCCAGGGACCGCTGAGGAGGAGGAGATGGGCGGATACAGGGTGTTGAGACTTCCTTCCAAGCTGTACACCAATTACAATCCCCCTCATATCGTTACAAAAGGTCTGCTCGCCAAGCTGAATGATCTGGAACCTGACGTTGTGGATTTCCACTACCGCTGGTCGGGCTCTTACCGAAAAGCCATGAAGCGTTACATGGGAAAGAGGGTGTTCACATTCCACAACACCTTCGGCGAGGGAGAGGGATTGATCGGGATGTTCAGCACCTTGAACGATATCGCCCATACTGGTTTCATTAATAGTTTTGATAGGGTGGTCTGCGTCAGCGAGTTCGTAAGAAGTGATTTGGAGAAGAGAGGATTTTCCCCCGATTTGCTGGAAGCAGTTCCCAATGGTGTGGATCCCCCATCCCAGCTCGACGGGCAAGAGGGGGACTTCATCCTATTCCTGGGAAGGCTGGTGAGGACCAAGGGCCTTGACTATCTGTTGAAGGCCATGGAATCGGTAAGCGTGCCCCTCGTGATCGCAGGTGGTGGCCCTGAAGATAAGCATCTGAGAAAGATGGTCCAGTCAAACGGCCTAGAGGATAGGGTCAAGATCCTGGGAAGGGTGAGCGAGGAGGAGAAGCACCGCCTGCTATCGGAGTGCAGACTGTTCGTCTTCCCATCGGTATGGGAATCGTACGGCATTGCCGCGGCCGAGGCCATGTCATATGGCAAGGCCGTCATCACGACGGACGTGGGAGGACTTCCCGAGGTCGTTGGAGACGCTGGGGTTTTAGTACCATCCAGGGAACCTAAGGCACTTTCCATAGCGATCAATGGACTCATCTCTGATGATAACAGGAGAAGAGAGCTAGGCCTCCGAGCCCGCGAAAGGGTAAGAAGCTACACCTGGAAAAGAGCCGCGGAAGAGATGGAAAGAATCTACAATGATGTGGTTTCGGACCGATCTTAGTAAGCTCTGCCCACCTAAATAGAAACGTTTCTATCGTGAAGGCACGATTGAGTGCATGGATGTGATTGACTGGAACCCAGGAGACTTGTTGCCTACGCCACGCTTTCCGAGTTGAGGCCGAGAGCCTGGATCACCTTACCTGGGTGCAACTTCAACTGCAGAGGATGCTTCGCCATAGCCAGGAGAGCATTCGGAACACTGATGTCGCCATCGGAGCTGGTGGCTCTCCTGAAGAAGGCAAGCACGGAGTACTATGGGCAAACCTCACTGGAGGAGATCATGATCACCGGGGGGGAGCCGGCCCTGAATGGCGATTTCCTAGAGTCGCTGGTATCTTCCCTGGGAGAGATCACGCCCAGGATCTTGGTACAGACCAACGCATCTCTGCTGACGCCCGAGCTCCTCGACCGCCTGATGGATAAGGGGCTGGACGAACTCGTTTGTGACCTTAAGGCGTGGGACGATTCCCTTCACAGATGGTACACTGGCCACACGAATCAGACGGTGTTGAACAACATCAAGTACGCCTGCGGGAGGATGAAGATCACGGTAAACACCCTCCTCATCCCGGATGTGGTGGATGCTGAAGAGATCGAGGCCTTGGCCCATTTCTTGTCCCAATGCGATCCAAAAGAATTGGAGTATCGCATAAATCCGTTCAGAGCGGACCTCAGTCCAGAGCCGATGTCCAGAGAGCCCAACGAAGAGGAGATGAAAGCAGCGGTGATAGCTGCAGAGAGGCACCTTGAAGGTTCAGTACGTAGCAGGAGTTGCCTTCGCGAGAGCGAGGGGGGGCCGACAACTCACTGGATAACGGTTTTTCCTGATGGAAGAATGGAAAGAAGAGGAATGGAGAATTACCGGGAAAGGAATCGTGCATTATTCGAGAAGTGAAGAGTTGAGGTCTGCTCATGTCGTGGGAATTATCTCCTTCAGCGTGACCGTGAAGAATAGGGTCTGACCCACCAGCTCACCGTTGAAGTTGAGCACTATGGTGTTGGTATCGGGATTCACCTCGTACAGAATGAACTCGTTGGCAATGTCGTCCAGACCCTTCAGGTTGCCGGCATCATCCACATTCAGCAGATTCCTGACACGGATCTCCCCCTTGCCACCATTGGCTGAGGAATCATAGTAGTCGACCTTGACGTACCAACCGGTCTTTGATAGGCCGAGGTCCTTCCCATAGACGGGATACTTGGCACCCAGGTTAGGTTGGTTCATGACCATCACTCTGTCCGCTTCTGCGGAAACGCTCATCACGGTCACGTCCCATTTCCAGTGGGGATCCTTCAGGGTCATTCCCGCCACCGGTTCTGTCTGGAATTTGATGTAAAACTGGGTGAAGTTCAATGTCTCGAATACATTCAATGTCTCGATGAACGGGATCTCAACCAGCTTGCTGTAGTTCAGCTGTCCGTAAGCCTCGTCTGGGGGAATCTCAATGACCTTGGTCTGGTTTATGTACATTCCGATGATGCCGTTTTCGAAGCCAGGAATCATCTGACCAGCCCCGATACGGAATTCCAACGGGACATATTGGGACTCGTTCCTCAGCGTGAATGTCAAAGATTTGGGGTAGAGAGCGTCGTTGGAAGCTACATCCCAAAAGGAAGTGTCGAAGACCCTTCCATCCTCAAGCTGACCGATATAGTCTACGCTTACGAGGTCTCCCCACCTGGCGTAATCCACATCAGGCGATTCCGCCCTTTGACCAGAGTCGTACAGAAGAATGACCACGCTGCTACCGCTGACCATGAGTATGGCTACGAGAACGATCAGAACCGTGTTTGTCGCGGCCTTTATGTCACCCTTGAGATTTCTGAGGTTCATGGGATTACTACGCAGCAAAACGATTCGATTGATATAAAGTTTCGCTCCCCGAGTCCCCCTGGATGTCAAGGTGATGGGTCGGGTGAAACGGGATGCTTTTATAATCGACTAGCTCATTACTTTGCGATTCGATGAGGACGCTTTATATTCACGCTGATTTCATGGAGTATGAACTCAAGAAAAGGACCCCTGTCGCCGAAGAAGTGACCGATGACGAGATGGACGGCAGGATGGAGGAGGTCCTTGTTGCCTTCATCACCGTCGAGAGGCAGGACGAGGGGAAGGTGGAGCAGGTCGCTAGCGAGCTGGCCCAGGACCTGATGGAGACGGCGGAGAAGGTGGGCGCGGAGAGGATCATGCTGTATCCCTATGCTCACCTTTCACCTGATCTGTCGGACCCCAAGACCGGGGTGGAGATGATGCACAAGGCCGAGAAGTTCCTTCTTGAAAAGGGAGCGGAAGTGAAGAGAGCGGCCTTCGGCTGGTACAAGGCATTCAGGATCAGCTGCAAGGGACACCCTCTCAGCGAGCTCTCCAGGGAGATCCTGGGCAAGGAACTGATCGAAGAGGCAGCTGGAGAGGAGCGCTTTCTAATTCTGACCCCAGAAGGAGATGAGTACGCTCCTGAGGACTTCGCTGGCGGAACGGAATGCTTCAAGGTCATGATGGAGAAAGAAGCCCTCAAGAAGGAGGCTCCCGCGGCCGGCGAGTCAAAATATCTCCGCCTTTGCCGAAAGTTCGGGATTCAATGGGAAGCAATGAGCGATTCCGGACACATGGCCTTCAACCCGAAGGGCGCACTGATGTTCGATCTGATATCCGACTACTCCACGGAGATCGTGTTCGACCTTGGTCTCCCCATGTACAATGTCAAGGGGACAAATATGTTCTCATTGGACGAGCCGCCAGTCAGAGAGCACGCGGACCTCTTCGGCGACCGTCTCTATACCGTGGAGACAGAGAAGCGCAAGTTCGTGATGAGGTATGCAGCCTGCCACCAGCAGTTCGCGATGATCCGCAATTGGAACATCAGCTACAAGCATATTCCATTTGGGGCGTTCGAGGTCGCAGATTCATACCGTCTGGAACAATCGGGGGAGACCATGCTCTGTTTCCGAACCAGGCGCTTAAACATGCCAGATCTCCATGTCCTCTGTGCTGACATCCCAGAGTCAGAGGAGTGGTTCTCAATACTGGACGCACGTATCTACAAGGAAGCGGAGGACATCGGTCGCGATTACGAGATGCTCGTGAACTTCTCCTCGTGGAATGCATACCAGCAGCACAAGGAGATGATGTTGGATATCCTCAAGAAGCACGGTAAGCCCGCGCTACTCCACTTCTACCCCGAGGGCATCAACTACTACTGGACGGTCAACATCGAATACCACATCCTTGATGATCTCAAGCGCGCAAGGGAGATCGGTACGGTGCAGATAGATGTGGGCAACTCCAAGCGCTTCGACATCACTTTTGTTGACGAAGAGGGGAAGAAGCAGTACCCCGTGATCCTTCACTCCGCGGTCATAGGTACCATCGAGCGCTATCTGTACACCTTGTTTGATACCGCTGTATTGATGGAAAGGGAGGGTAAACCCGGCTGTCTTCCGGTATGGGTTAATCCAGAGCAGGTGAGGATATTGACCGTGGCGGAGGGGCATCTGGAACGGGCAAAAGAGATTGTCGATAATCTCGAAAGAGCCAAGATAAGGGTCTCATTCGATGATCGCGGCATCACCGTCGGAAAGAAGGTGAGAGAGGCGAAACAGGACTGGGTCTCGTATATGATCGTGATAGGCGACAAGGAACTCGAGTCCGATGAGTTCACCGTCTACGTTCGAGAGGTGAATGACAACCTCAACATGACACTCGACCAGCTGATCGCCCGTATCGGCGACGAGACGAAGGGCAAACCCTTCAGGCAGCTCTATCATCCTAAGGAGATTAGCAAGAGAGTCGGTTTCTAGGAGGAAAAACAGTCCTCTTCACCCTTTTACAATCTCCATAATCAATCGACACAGTACATTGAGGAATGTTTTGGACTCACGTCCTGAGAATGAAGTCGACCACTGCGTCACCCACCTGTGATGTCGTCGCTTTCCCACCAAGATCGGGGGTGAGCATACCCCTGTCGATGCCATGCCTTACGCCTGATTCTATCCTCGATCCGAGCTCCTTCTTGCCGAGGTGATCGAGCATCATCTTCGCCGCCAGTAGCGCACCGAAGGGATTGGCCTTTCCCTGACCCACGATGTCAGGAGCGGAACCGTGAACGGGTTCGAACATTGAAACACCGAAGGGAGTGATGTTGCCGCTGGCCGCGAGACCGATCCCACCCTGCACCTCTGCCCCAAGGTCTGTGAGAATGTCGCCGAACATGTTGGGCGTGGCGACCACGCCGAAGTCCTGTGGTCTCCGCACCAGGGCCATTGCCATGGCGTCCACGAACATGAACTCGACATCAACGCCGTGTTCTTCGGCCTTCTGGATGAACACCTCCCTCCAGAGGCCGTAGAGCTGCCTGCAGACGTTGGCCTTGTCTACGGCAGTTACCTTTATCTCACCTCTTTTCAATGCGAAGTTCATCACGAATTCCGCGAACCTCTCCACGCCCTTTCTGGAGAGAAGACCGACCTCGAAGGCGAAGTCGTTGTCGCCTGTGAAGCGGGCCTCCATGTCTATGTCCAGAGTGTACAGCTCCCTCTCGATGTGTATGGAATCACTCTTAGATTCTGGGGTGAACGTCCCGCCTGCACCCATGTACACATCCTCCGTGTTCTCCCGGAGGAAATCGATGTCGAAGTCGACCTCGGACTTCAGGGGGGTGAAGGGATGCCACGACTTCACCGGACGGTGGTTGATGAATTGATCGAACTGGGTCCTCATGGCCAGTAGAACGCCCCTCTCCAGAACTCCTGGCTTGACCCTTGGATCCCCTATGGCTCCGAAGTATATTGCATCCTGTTCCCGGAGGATATCCATGTCCTCGGTTGTGAGCAGCTCGTTGGTCTTAAGGTACCTAGTGGCCCCGATGTCCATCTCGATGAACTCCATCTTGAGATCATCGTTCTCCTCCATGACCCTCAGGACCTTGAGCCCCTCGGCTATGACCTCTTTGCCTATCCCATCACCGGGGACAACGGCTACCTTGAACATCGACCACCCTCCCTTATCTTGGCTAAGAGCCCCCCTTTATCTATCAGGTCCCTCACGAAATCCGGGTATTGGGGGAATGTCCACTCTCCGCCTCGTGTCTCATTGATTATCCTGCCATTGATGGTGTTCACCGAAATGATGTCTCCCTCCTCGGCCTCCATTTGACATTGCACCGGAAGAAGACCCACATTCAGCGAGTTTCGGTAGAATATCCTTGCGAAACTCTCCGCGACAACGCAGGCGATGCCCGCCTGAAGCAGTGCCCTGGGAGCGTGCTCCCTAGAGGAGCCACAGCCGAAGTTCCTCCCGGCGACGATGATGTCACCCTCGGAAATCCGTTTGGCCAGGCCGGGCCTCGTCTTCTCGAAGGCGAAATCATCTAGGTGGTCCTCGTTGTCGCTTGTCAGCCTCTCTGCGGGAATGATCTGATCGGTGTCCACGTGATCTCCGAACTTCCAAACCTTGCCTCTGATGGTGTCCATGATCTCACCTATACGATAGCCTCCGGGGTGACGATCCTGCCGGCAATGGCGCTTGCCGCCACAACTGAAGGGGAAGCGAGGTATACCTCAGAATCCTTGTGGCCCATCCGTCCAATGAAGTTGCGGTTGGTAGAGCTCACGCACCTCTCTCCTGACGCCAAAATACCCATGTATCCACCCAGGCACGCACCGCATGTTGGTCCAGAAATAAAAGCACCGGCGTCGATGAAGATCTGAAGGAGACCTTCTCTCATGGCCTGCTCGTAGACCCTAGTGGACGCTGGAACCACGATCATCCTGACATTGGAGTCCACCTTTCTGCCTTTGAGCAGCTTCGCAGCCGTCCTGAGATCCTCTATCCTGCCATTGGTGCAGGAGCCAAGGTAAGCCTGATCAATCGGCACATCCATCTCCTCGACTGGCTTGCCGTTACCGGGAGAGTGGGGCATTGCCACCATGTAATCCAGCTCGGAGAGGTCGTAACTCATCTCCTTCTCGTACTCCGCCCCTGCATCGGGCGACACCATCTGGTATTCGCCCCTGATCCTGTCACCAAGATAGTCCAGGGTCATCTCATCCGCGGGAAAGATCCCCGCCTTTCCCCCAGCCTCGATGGCCATGTTGGCGATAGTCAGCCTCTCGTTCACCGGAACACTCCTTACGCCATGTCCAGCGAACTCGAGGGCCTTGTATGTGGCCCCATCTACACCCATATCTGTGATCAATCTGATGATGAGGTCCTTTCCAGAGACCATCCTGGAGAATGAGCCTTCAAGCTCGATCTTGAAGGATTCAGGAACCTTGAACCAGAGCTGTCCCTCGGCAAAGCAGGCTGCCGCCTCGCTGCTTCCGATCCCCGTGGAGAAGGCGCCGAGCCCCCCGTAGGTACATGTGTGGGAATCCGCGCCCACGATCAAGCGCCCTGGGGCGGCAAACCCCTCGTCTATCATGACCTGGTGGCACACCCCGCCCTTTCCTACTTCGAAGTAATTCTTGATCATGTACTTCCTAGCGAAGCGCCTCATCTCCGCCGCCTGCTCTGCTGATGAGATGTCTTTGTTGGGTACGAAGTGATCTGGAATTAGGACGATCTTTTCGACGAAGGGTATGCAATCCAAGGTCTCGAACTCCTTGAAAGCGATCGGCCCTGTCACATCGTTGACCATGACGTAATCGATCTCCGCCTCAACGATTTCCCCAGCGTAAGCGTTCTCGCCGGATTTGGTGGAGAGTATCTTCTCAGCAACTGTCTTTCCTCGGTCCATCGTCATTCCCCGTTACCTTATGACAGCCTATTTCATATCTTTTACCGAGTAGAGGCGGTCGATAGCCTCCACGGCTGCGTCAACACTCGTCTGCACAATGTCCGAACCAACTGCCTTTCCTACGGACATGATCGCGTGGTCACCGTTGTACTGAACCTTTATGATAACCTCGCATAACGAGTCGCTGCCTCCGGTGATGGCACTGAGACTGTACTCCTTGAGTGATATCTTCTCGCTCACCACTGTGCGTATGGCTTTGAGGGCAGCATCAATGGGACCCACCCCGATCTCGGATCCACGCCTGATCTCGCCGTCGACCTCTATCGACACCACAGCGGTTGGAGTGATGTTCATTCCGGTCAGCACCGAGCACTCCTTCAGATCGATGCGCTTGCATTCATCAGGCCTCTTACCCTGAATGTGATAGGCTATTGCCACCAGCTCCGCATCGTCAACATCCTTGCCGCTCTCGGACAGCCCCTTGACCTTACGGACGATCTCTCCCAGTTGTATTTCGTTAGGATGGATGCCGTATTCGCCAAGCTTCTCATTCACCGAATGAGCGCCCGTATGCTTTCCCATCACTATGGCTCGATCCATTCCCACCAGTTCTGGGCCGAAGGCCTCGTAGGTCGAGGGATCTCCCAGCACGCCGTGAACGTGGATGCCACTCTCGTGCGCGAAGGCGTTCGCCCCAACGATGGCTTTGTTGTTCGGAATCGGGTAACCAGTCACCCTCGATACCGTCTTGCATACGGGGCCTATCTTGCTGGCCTCCAGATTCGTTGAGACATTGAAGAAGGCCATGAGGGCCATTGCCACCTCTTCCAGGGCGGCATTTCCCGAGCGCTCGCCCAGGCCATTCACGCACACGTGGATCTGTTTCGCCCCCGCCCTGACAGCGGAGAGCGAGTTCGCTACGGCAAGCCCGAAGTCGTCATGACAGTGTACGGAAATGGGAACCCTGGTGACCGTCATCAGCTGCCTGATGAGAAGCTCCATGGCGGGAGGGGATATCACTCCTACGGTATCGGGTACATTGATCTTGTCCGCCCCCGCCTCCTGGACCGCGATATGCATCTCCTTCAGGAAATCGATCGATGTTCGTGTCGCATCCTCGCAGGAAAATTCCACGGTGAGGCCGTGATCCTTGGAGTACTCTATCGCATCCACGGCAGCAGCCTTCACCTCCTCCCGGGACTTCTTTAGCTTGTACTTCAGATGCGTGTCCGAGGTCGCTATGAATGTGTGTATATAGTCCAAGCCGCAGTCCAGAACGGCGTCGACATCCTCCCTGCGGGACCTTGCAAGACCGCAGACCGCGGACTCCAGGCCGAGGGAATGGATTCTCTTCACCGCCTCCCTCTCGCCCTCTGATGCCCTTGGGAAGCCGGCCTCGATGACATCCACGCCCAAGTCGTTGAGAGCACCCGCTATCATCACCTTCTCGTCAAGCGAGAGGGCAATGCCTGGCGTCTGCTCACCGTCCCTCAGGGTGGTGTCAAATATCATGACACTCTCGGGCATGGTGTCTAGCAAGATCTCGGAGTTGAAATCACTGGTGAATATTCTCCTCCGATCGATCTCCCGGGGCACGCCCGACCGTTCAGTCTTCCCACTATTGGTCTGTAGGTCTTTCAAAAAATCACCTCTACCAATCCAAATTAAAGCGATGAGGCTAGAGCAGGCGCAAAATCAATGTCCTGTGCAGGCCGTTTGAAACCATCGCGATACCTCGGATTGGTTAATGGGATAAAAGAAAATGAGTTATTTAACGGTTGCTAAGGGATTAGAATGGGCTCAGATGCCCCTTTGCTCGCCCCATATGATCTTATGCAGCTGGGGCATGACCCGTATCTGCAACCTCTTGGACAGCACCCACTCCGCAACATCAAGTAGTTCCACTCCACCCACGGCGGTCACGATGACGGGGCACTTGATCTCGTTGCTGGAGAGTATCTCCTCCACGAAGTCCATGTCCTCCTTCCCTGCGACCACGAACTTGAGCTGATCGAATGGTGACAGCATCTCCAGGTTCTTCATGACAGTACTACCCTTCATCCCAGATGATGGGGTCTTGATGTCCATGCTGATCATCAGCTCCTCATAGCAGGGCAGCTTATCCAATGAGATGGAGCCGTTTGTCTCCAGCTGTATGTAGAACCCCCTCTCCAGAAGGGCATCGATCAGCCCATAGGTCTCATCCTGGATAAGTGGCTCACCCCCTGTGATGCAAACAGTGTCAACGCCGAAGGCCTCGACCTTCTTGGCTATATCTTCCACCAGCATCTCCTCCCCTCCATCCCTCGCGTAAGGGGTGTCGCACCAGGAGCAGTCTAGATTGCATCCTACCGTTCGGATGAAGACCGTTGGTAGGCCCATGAGCATTCCCTCGCCCTGAAGGGAGTAGTAAATTTCACAGATCCTCATATCATTCCCTCATACTGAATGGGGTCCTGGTAACCAGCCTCCTCGAACCCCTTTAACCGGAGGAGGCAGGAATCGCACCGACCGCATGCCTTCATCCCTCCCTTGTAGCAGCTCCATGTGAGATGGAGGGGTGCGCCCAGTTCCTTGCCCATCGCGACGATCTCCCCCTTGGTCTTTCCGATGATGGGCGTGATTATCTCTATGGGCTTTCCTTCCACACCGGTCTTGGTGCCCACCTCCAGAACCTTTTGGTACTGTTTAAAGAATTCGGGACGGCAATCGGGATATCCGCTATAGTCCACTGCATTCGCCCCGATGTATACCCTAGAGGCGGATTCGCACTCGCAGAGGCCCGCGGCTATTGACAGGAATATTATATTCCTGGCTGGGACATAGGTTACTGGGATCTCATCCTTCATAGCATCTACCGAACCCCGCTCGGGAACCTCGATCGCCATTGAGGTGAGCGCGCTGGAGCTGAAGCAACCTATGTCCAGGTTGATTATGATGTGTTTCTGGAGGTCGTAATACGACGCCACATCCTTCGCCGCGAATAGCTCCTTATCATGCCTCTGGCCGTAATGGATGGTGAGTGGTACAACTTCGTCACCCTTTGAGAGTGCGTGAGCCAGAGTGACTGTTGAATCCAGCCCTCCAGAAAGCAGGACCACTGCCCTTGCCACCAAATCACCTCAGGTCGCGAGAGACCCAAGCGCTCTGCCCTCGTTCCTCGTCCACTCCTACCTCGATCCTGCGGATGTTGGATGGGAAGTCGACCTCCTCGATGACTCGGTTGAGCATGGTCTCGGCTATCTCCTCGGCGCTTGATTCGGAGATGTCAAGGATGAGTATGTCCTCCTTGGGGAAAACATACCGTTTTCCGTCAATTCTTGCTTCAACCTCGTCCCCTTTTTCCTCGATGGTGACCCTCTTGGAACTTCCCGGGAGTAGGACCCTGTGATCGAACTCTTCGGTAATGCGGCGCAGTGCCCGCTTCAGATCGATGAAATCCATTATCATTCCGTTCTCGCCCTTCTCACCGTAAAGGATCATCTGCACCACGTACACATGACCGTGCAGCTTGCCACACCGCGCGTGCCCGGCGATAAAGTGGCATGCCGAGAACTTGATGTTCGAGTATCTTCCGTCTATTTCCAATCTCATTTCAAATCCCTACTGAATGCAGAATTCCTGGCAGTATCCCTTTCCAACCATTGCGGATGCAAGCGCTATCGAGTCAACATAACTTAACTTAGCTCTAGATGTATCAACGAATACCCTGTCGATATTAATTATTGGCGCCCCCAATGCCCGTCCTCCGCCCAGGAAGTGCAGGGTCCGGAAGATGAGATTGCCCGAGATTCCGTCGGGGGCGAGTATGAAATTTCGGCTGGAAACGGCCTTCTCGATGAGTATCTCATCATGCTCGATGTCCAGTCCTATGTCCCTCCCCCACAACACAATCTCCTCGGCATCCTTGATGGTCTTGTCGACCACTGGATTTCGACCAATATCTGAAAGCCTTCCTCCAGAAAGGATGCCTATTGAGGGCTCGATGCCCATTCTCTCCAGCATCTCGATGCCCAGGGTGATGAAATCCCGTTTCTCTTCCAGATCCCATCCCTCATCGATGCCAACTGGTCCAAAGAAGAACAGCCCTTCCTCCCGGGGCTCGAGAACCGCCACCCTCATGACACGATCAATGCCAAACCCCTCTTTGATTGCAGCCATGGCCTCGTTCGACCCCATGTCCCCTCTGACCGCTGCCTGTATCTCCCCCTCGAGAAGATCCATCACCATCTTATCAGGGTTCGTGTAGATCTGGGTGACACCGTAACCCTTCTCATTGGCCACTGCGACGCTGGCTTCCACCTTGGTGGCGTTCAGCTTGGTCCCAATACCTATCACGATATCAGGGTTCACGGCCATGGAAAGGATCATCTCTCCCGTCAACATCGTTCACTGATTATCTTGCCTTGCATTTCTATGTTTCGAATTGACACTGAAATTGGGACTGTCCAGATGAGAAACAGGTCCTTTACCCTAGAATGCTGTCGAACCTGTAATCCTCCCAGTCACGGAGGCCGAGTGCAATCTCCAGCTCGACCGGTGTGAGTATGGGCTTGTTGTACCTCAGGTAATCGTCTATGGCCAATCTCGGACACGCTGTGGATACGTAGGCATCGACCTTCAGAGCGATCAGGCTGTCAGAATCGAAACGGTCCATAGCTATCAGGAAGCCCTTTCTCCCCTTAGATTCAAGCTTGCTCCTGAGCGACCTAGCGAGCTCCAGTCTCATCTGTCCGGGTTTGGTGCAGACCAGGATAGCGAAGATCTTGGCCTCTGAGCCCAGCACAATCGCTCCGTGTCTCTGTCTGAGTACCTTGTCTGTCAGATCCTGCACATCTCGTACCTCGCGATTGAGGGGGTCGATCACGATCACTGGTTTCGAAGTCTCTATGGAGACCGCAAGCGGATGGAAGTTGCCGCTTCCGATGTAGAGGAACTGGTCCACCGCAGCTGCAAGTGAAGAAGCGGGCGTAACATTGCATCCCAGAACCTGACCAGCATGGGCCACTCGACTATCGCCCTCGCTGACAATGGCGACCCTTCCATTCTTCTCTAGCCATTCCTTGACTGTTGGGAGAAGCCGAATGTGTTGGACCGTGGTTATTATCCCCACTTTCTCTCCAAGCTTCTCCAAGGCTTCCTCCAGCAGTGGTATTGGATCCACATCTGCATGTACCTCGACGAAGAACACGTCATCAGGAGCTCGCAGGCAGGGCATTTCAGCGTGACCGAACTGGACAAGCGCTTCGGCAAATCTCCTGAAATCCGTCGGGAAGTCGCAGGCACCATAGCATGGATCAGCTAGAAGAAGGATATCCGCCCCGGTCCTCTCCTCCAGACCACTCATAATGTCCAGGGCGTGAAGCTTCAGCCCTTCGGGCAGCTGGACGGCGACCTTTTTCGCTTCCCTGCGGACAATCCAGTCCGAGACCTCATCCAGGTTGAAATCGTACATCGAAGACACGGTGAATAAATAGAAGGGAAAGGGGGGGTTTAAGACTTGGGAATGAGCTCCTCACCCTTCTCTATCTCGATGGAGCAGGGAGTCGTGAGCTTCATGGATGCCCTCCAGAGGGCCTCCTTTGCTAGATTGAACTGATTGGGGTAGGTCCACACGGTCATGACCGTCTGACCGGAATTCACCCTTGCGGCGGTTCCAACGTTCTTGCCGAAGGCGTGCCTCATGCCGCTGGATACCCTGTCCGCTCCCGCCCCAGTTGCGAGTTTGTTCTCCCTGAGAACGTGATGCGGATAGATCCTGATCTTGAGGTGGTAGTTGACCGTGCCAACCCTCTTGGATAGGAGTCTGTTGGCAGCGATACGCGCGGCCTCCATGGAGGTGTGCCTTATCTGGCAGGGCTCCTTAGCCTTTAGTGAAACCTGAATAGGGAAGTCTCCAGTGGTTTCTCCCATATCATATTGAATGATCCTGGAGGCAGGCACTCCACCCATGTACTCCCTCCGGGTATATGCCTGTCCCTTGATCTCGCGATACATTCTTGCGGGCTTCCTTGCCATCATTCATCACCAATTGTCATGTCACAGAAGGGAAGGCTACATAAATCTTTTTCTATTTGAAGATTGCCGAAATGGCCGTTGTCTCCGGCCACCTCCAGGTCGTCTGGGGAAGGCTTTGAAGACATTTCTGAGTTGGTAAACCCGCCCGATGACCCAGAGGCAAGTTCCGTCTAGAGGATGATCTTTTGCCCTTTTGGGGGTCTACTCACGAGAAAGTTATTTCAATTGAATCATCCTACGGCTTAACAAGGGGGTCACCCTACGGCCAGAAAGCGCATCTCTCAAAAGGAAGCCAGGATTATTGCGAACGAGAGGATACAACGCCTCCTGAATCTGGCGGAGGAACAGGCAATCTCTGGTAACATTGAGAGAGGAAGGCGTTACGTGCAACTCGCCAGAAGGATCGGGATGAGGACCAATACCCGGATGCCCCGGGAGTTCCTCTATTGCAGGGAATGCCTTTCTCCCCTCGTACCGGGGAAGAACTGCACGGTCAGACTGAGATCCAATCGAATCAGCACTACCTGCAAGGAATGCGGCCATATACGGAGACACCCCTACCTTGCCGAGAAGAGGCGGTTACATGAGCAGTAAGAATAAGGAGCTTATCAAGCGGGGTGCCGAACTGAAGCCCACGATCCATGTGGGAAAAAGCGGCATAACCGAGGGAATCGTCGATGAGATCGTCAGACAGATCAAGGAAAAACACCTGGTCAAGGTCAAGCTCCTTCCATCATCTGATGTCCCTAAGGAGGATGCCGCCGCTGAACTGGCAGAGAGGACCCAGACCGGTCTCGTGGATTTGAGGGGGAACACTGTCCTGCTCTGCGACAAAAGGCTTTTTCAATAGAGACCTTGATTAACGGGAAGGGATGCAATGCTCGATGTTGCTGTGATCAGGGAGAACCCAGAGCTGGTCAGGAGCGCTCTTAGGAACCGACTGTATGAGGAGGAAATTCTGGATAGGTTCCTGGAGATCGACGGCGAGTGGAGAAGGCTAGTTGATGAGAGCAACCAGCTGAAGAGGCAAAGGAACATTGTTGCTGAAGAGATCCCCACGATGTCTGGCGAGGAGAAGAAGGGAAAGATCGGTGAGATGAAGGATGTTTCGAACCGTATAAAACATCTGGATGCGAGGATTGCCGAGCTCGAAAATGAACGAGACGAGGTGGTACTCAATATCCCGAACATACCCCATGAGAGCGTGCCGGTGGGCGCGAGCGACGAGGACAATCTGAAGATAAGGGAGTTCGGCTCACCAACGGACTTCGATTTCAGGCCCAAGGATCACATCGAGATCGCAGAGGATCTCGACATAATCGATTTCGCCAGGGGAACGAAGATTACTGGAAGCGGTTTCTACGTCCTTAAAGGAGATGGAGCAAGGCTGGAAAGAGCCCTAATAAACTATATGCTCGACCTTCATAGAGGCCAGGGATATACTGAGATCTTCCCTCCCGTGATCGTAAACAAGAATTCGGTCATCGGTACAGGTCAGTATCCAAAGCTGAAGGATGACATGTACTGGATTGAGAGGGACGATCTCTGGCTGAATCCCACTGCAGAGGTTCCGGTCACGAATCTCCTTGCAGATGAGATACTGGAGAAAGAGGACCTCCCCATCTACTACACGGCATATCTTCCATCATTCCGCAGGGAGGCCGGGAAGCACGCAGATACCAAGGGAATCATAAGGGTTCACCAGTTCAACAAGGTGGAGATGGTGAAGTTCGTTCTTCCGGAGAACTCTTTCGATGAGCTCGAGACCCTGCTGGACAATGCGGAGGACGTGTTGAGAGACCTCAAGCTTCCTTATAGAGTGATGACTTTATGCACGGGCGACCTTGGCTTCGCCGCAGCAAAGTGCTACGACATTGAGGCTTATGCCCCGGGTAGCGACAAATGGCTGGAGGTCTCATCGTGCAGTTGCTTCACCGACTTCCAGGCCAGAAGGGCAAGGGTAAAGTACCGTCCGAAACCACACATGAAGAGCGAGTTCGTCCACACCCTCAACGGCTCTGGTATAGCTCTTCCAAGGACCATGGTGGCTGTTCTGGAGAACTTCCAGAACAAGGATGGGACGGTGACCATACCTGAGATACTGAGACCATACATGCAGGGACAGGAACTCATCGAGTGATCAAAGCGCCGGTCCCCTTCCATTCTTTATTCTTCCTTCCTTCAGATGTGGGGAGTCCCAGCTGTTTATGGCACCTTTGGATGAGCCTCCACGGAACATCAACCTGAAAAGAGGTGGAGTTATCAACGCGGTGATAAGGCCCATGAAGACCACGATAGAGTAAACGTCCTGTCCAATTATTCCGGTAGAGAGACCGTAAAGGGCGATGATCATGGCCACCTCGAGTCTTGGGCTCATTCCTATGCCCACTGCGATCGATTCCTTGATGGACATGCCCAGAGCCAGGGCTGGAATTCCGCACCCAATCACCTTTGAGAGCACGGCCACCACTGAGATTATGATCGCCACCCAGATGAAGTTGGCGAGACCAGATACGTCGAAAAGGATGCCCAAGGAAATGAAGAATACCGGTGCGAAGACCGCTCCCAGGTACTTGGTACCCCGTTCGAACTCCCCCTTGATAGCCAGGGAGGAGAAAACCGTTCCTGCAACGAACGCGCCCACGATGGCCGATATCCCTATCACCTCAGCAATGTAGGCGTAGAACAGGGCTATCATCAGTGCGAGGAGGAATCCAGTGTGTTCGAGTCCCCGCCCTTTTGCTTCCCGATCAGCCTTCTCCAGTATGCGGCAGAGATACTTCGTGCCTGCCCAGATTCCTATTACCACGAACCCTATGGCGGCGACGATCAGGTAGATTATACCCAGGATGTCGACCTGCCCACCAGCCGTGCCACCGGCAATAGCGAGGACCACCATTCCCAGAATATCATCGACAACGGCAGCGCCGAGTATTGCCTGACCAACCGGCTTCTTAATCATCTTGAGTTCCATCAGAACGCTAGCGGTCACAGCTACACTGGTAGCCACTAGAGTGGCTCCCACGAATATCGCCTGGGTAGTGCCCGCATCGGGCATGAGTATCGTGAAAACGGCGAAGCCTGCGACCCAGGGCACCACGACACCCCCTATGGCGATGGTTATGTTTCGCTTGGTGTAGATTGATTTCAGATCCGATTCGAGCCCTATCATGAAAAGGAGGACAATCGCTCCGAACTGGGCGAAAGTGGCGACCAGATCGACATCGATCAGAGTGAATCCGATCACGCTGGGACCCAACAGCATCCCGATCAGGATCTCACCTACCACCATGGGCTGCCGCATCTTGCTGATGACGAAGTGACTGATGACGGCAATCATTAGAAGTAGCGTCAGCTGAAACCATATCTGCGGATCGGACTGCATCTCATCCCGTTCATCGGATAAGGTGTGACATTAATAAAAGTTCTCGATTCAGTTCTACCAGTAGCTATTGGCTATGAAGATTATTGATGTTTTTCGACCTCGATCAAGGAGATTCGAAAAGGACCTTGTGTCCATCCTTGTGGAATTCTTCCTGCAGCTTGAAAATGAGGTTCGAACGGATGCGACGATCTTTCATGGGCTCATTGGTGAAGACTACCACGTCGTAAATGATGTGGTTACCACGGACATCCTTGGCGTACAGCTCGGGCTTGTGATCTTTATTGACGTTGTCCACTTGATCGGCAGCCCGCTTGAGTATTCTCTCGACCTTTCCGTGGGGAACTTCGTATGAGACCTCGATGCTGACGGTTATTCCGTGCTCACCCGAGAGGGTGTAGTTGAAGATCTTCTCCTCGATCATCTCGCTGTTCGGTATGTCCACGATCTCCCCCTCAAGTGTCCTTACTCTGGTGAAGATCAGACCTTTTTCCACGATATCACCGGTTATATTACCGCCAATTCCGATCCGGTCGCCCACATCGAAGGGGCCTGTGTCCATCAGGCCGAATCCAGCCACTACGTTCTGGATGGTGGAATATGAAAGCGCCAGTACCAAGCATACGAAAGTGATCACTATTATCACCAGTACCAGGCCTACCAGCTCCAGTCCCAGCATGGTCAGGATACTGAAGATCGCCGTCAGGGTTGCGATGAAGAACAGGGAGTACCTTACACCTGTCTTGAGGAAGTCCACCTCCTTGGGGCTGAAGCGCTTGGTCCTGAACTTGAAGTCCTCGAGGATCGCCTCTACCAGTCTATCAAGGAAGTAGATTGCCACGACAATGACGCCTGTTATCATGAGACTGCCGGCGTTCTCGGAAATGAAGTCCTCAATCGCTGCCGCCAGGCTAAAATTAGGCACCATTGAGATGAGAATCAGGATGACGAGGATACCGGTTACCGCGTAGACGACGTAGCTCATGAACAGGCTTGTGAACTCAACGGCACTGGGATGGATCGATTCCTCGGACGAGGATTTTATCCTTGCTCTCCTTGCCAATCGTCTGAGCACCCTGACGATCAGCATTGCCACCATCACAACGACCACTATGAATATTATGTCCAAGGCATATCCTAAGAATGGAGTCCAAACATTCTCACGGAACCATTCAGAGAACAATGAAGCTATGAAGAATAATGAAACCAGCAGAATGATCACGATAGCAATCCTTATGAATCGCTCCAGGAAGTCGATGACATCTGAATCGGTGTACTTGCCTTCCTTGGCTCTCATCAGCTCGAAATGCTTGGAAAGGTATGACCATATGTATAGAGAGAAGACTATGAGCCCTATTACTGCCAGTAATGCCCAGCCGTACTCGTTCATCCACTCTCCCTCCCCGATTGGGAGTGGGGAGGACATTTCCGCGGCCATAGTCGACACAAAATAATATAGGTATTTCAAATTTGCCTAATCCCGACACAACTGGCCAAGTCACCATTTTCGGAAGCCTACCAGTATTCCAATATTAACGGGATAGAACGGTACATGGTAACTTATGATGCGAATATCATCCCCTTGACCAGCCAGACGTCCGCTTTCTTATCGACATCGACCGCAAACAGATTAGGCAGGAATACCGCGGGGATCCCTGTGATCGCCACTCCAAACTCTATCTTCCATGCACCTATATCGAATCCAAAAGCAGATCCTACACAGGCTAAGTTGATGCTCACCATGGACTCTAGCCTGAACTCGGGAGTGTCGATTACACTTGATACCATTCCGGGAAGTCCAGCTCGTCCGAAGACCGAGAAGCGTATGAAAATGTGCTCAGCGAGCCGCTCAACTATTGAGGTCTGAGAGGTAATCCCAAGAGGATTCTTCACATCGAGCAACGCCTTGCAGATCATATCTCCTATCAACGAAAGGGTCTCTCTTACGCAGTTTTCGGTTATGACCAGGCTCAACGAGAAACCCCCTCCAAACGAACCGGAGTATTCGTTCAATGATACCTCGACATACAATCTCATCTCCACAATTGAAGATGCGAGGACATCGATGCATTTCTCCATGATCAGATCCACCGTCCTGCTGAAGACGTAACCAAGCGATTCTAGGGAAGGTTCGACACCTTCCGCTTCACTAAAAGCCCTGGCCGCAGAATCCCATATCGTCCTGGTGATGAAGTCTATTTCCGATGAGGTTACCATCATTTTGCCGTTTGTCGAACCTTTGGTTGCCTCCTTGAAAACCCAGCGATCAGCACCATCGTAAACTCGTTGCCATGATCTGCCATCGTTGTAATGGTCAGTCGTCCACGGCGTAGAGTCTACTCTGTTACCCGAGGCGTCCTTGAGGACAATGCTCTCGCAAATGGGGAACTTCACCCTTCCTCCGTTGTCGAGCGCCTGATGCTTGAAGGTGTAGACTACCCTCTCATGGGGCATGATCGATACTCCGGTAAGATCTTCCAGCCTCTGATTGCCATGTGACGTCTCCACCGACCAGTCCTTGAGCGAGATGGCCCGGTCCGTCGGGTTGTAGATCTCTATCCATTCATTGCCATTGTCGAGACCGGCGGGATTCTGCTCGTACTCGTTGATGACCAGATGATTCACAAAAGGTGAGTTGAACTTGACCTCGAGCCCAGCGTCGATAGATGCCTTCACACCCGGGATAGGGGTGGGAATGTTAGAAAGAAGGGCACCCAGACCTGGAATATCTTTCAAGGAGATCATGTGGCTTGTATACTGGACGACCTCGGGAAGGTAGAGCAGCAGAACCAGATCAGAGAATATCCCCTTGATCTCAACGAAATGACTGAATATCTTCATCAAGGGATCGACCACAATGCTCAGGCTCCATTCGTCCTGTCCAAGTGTGCAGTTGATCAGAATGTCATACTCTCCGTTCCCCAGTCTCACCAACCGATTAGCCATGGAGATGGTGGTCCCCATCACTGACATGGAGAACGTCACCTTGAGGATGTCTTTGATCTTGCCCAAGGCTAGATCGACCGGGTTGGTTTCTACCGAGAATCTCAACCCGAATACAGTGGTATTGAACTCCACCGTACCCAACACTGACTCCACGAACTTCCCCATCAGATCGAAGGCGGTACCCGCCGCTCCTTTCAATATTCCCTGAAGACCTGAGACCATTGCCTGCAGAACTTGGGAGAGGTATTCCACCCCCTTCATGGAATAGGAGAGAAGGGTGGAGAACATGTCCTTGAAGAAATCGAAAGCCGCAGTGATGCCGTTGGCCACAAATTTCAGGGCATCCACGATACCATTCCAGATGCCCTCCATGAAACTTGTAACCTTTCCCATCAAGGTGGAAGTGGGAGAGTAATCTACTCCTTGAAGGGCCCATCCAGTGTTCACAGCTATGGTGAACTCCGTGGAGATCCTCACCCGTTTCTCGCATGAGGGCGACTCCGCACCCAGAAACATATTGGACGACTCAATGGAACTCGCAGACAACCGGATATCGCCCTGTATTTGAACTGTCCACTGTGTGACGTATGGTACGAGTGAAAGGTTGGTCAACTCCGTCATATGGGTGTTTGGATAAAAATCGTTTCTTGGGTGATCCCAGGGCATCATTATACCTATCTCGATTCGATCGGAGCCCTCAGAAACCAGTGGATTGGCATCTACCTGGATGGTCTCCTGCATATCGCAATCCCTTAACATTATGGTGAAGCCAGAATCCTTGGGAACGGGGACCACAATCCTGTCGCATCTCAATTCGAAACTATCCTTAATCTGGGACATCTGCCTCTGAACATATCCTGCCAGAATGCCCTCCAAACCGGGTAATCCCTCCATAGAACCTGAGATCAGATCAGAAAGCAGGCTGGAGATCTGGCCAAAGGATGTCTGAAAGACCTGCTTCGCAAACACATCCCTCATCGCCTCCAACCTCCAGGATGATGCCCTCTGATATTCAACTTCCAGAACATCCATCAGATTCCAGGTCGTTGAACTGGTGAAGTAGCTTCTAAGCTCGAGTTCCATCATCCTCTTGGATCGCTCACCCATGTGGGGGATGGAATCGGAGGTCTCGTTCACCATTTCCTGAACCACTTGCGTGATGGCCGCCTCCAAGGATTCCTCGGTACTGAGTATGTCTCTCCAGTGGGCGTCCATGAAGGCGCACAGCTCTTCCGACATGACGTCCACCAGTCCTACGCTCTCCTCCGCCTCTTCGAGGACGGATGTGAACCAATCCTGCTCCAAAATGCTTCCTAGTGAGTCCATTAGGCGATCCAGAGGACTCTCGCCATCGAGAGGGTCGAGATCCATCTGGACAGATGGCGTTCCAAAGTGTGAGATTATGCCAAGCACCACCTGTTTCAAGAAAAGGCTCAGAGTCTCCCCGAGTTGAAACGACGAGCGCTTCCATTCCTCCAGAAAGTCACCCCAGATTGATGAAGAGAAAATGTCCACTGATGGAAAATCCACCTCATATTCCCCTCCAAGATCCAGCGCGTAGGTCTGATTTAGATCATTCACCACTGAATATGGATGATCTGAGACGGTGATCTTTCCATCCGGGGCGTTAAAGTGCAAGTACCTGTAGCTCTCCTCCAGGTATCCAAATTCTGCCATCCTTTCCGATATCCATTCTATCATTTCCTCTTGTAGAAGATCCATACCAAAACAGCTCTCTATTAGCCCGTTTAGGGAGAGTTCCCCCGTCTCGAGCAAAGTTTCCAATCCCTCTATGAGATCCAGAACATGAAGGGACTCCAACCATTTGAGTACCAGAATATCAGAGATCGCAAACAGGCTCTGGGCCAGTATTAGCCCCATGTCGTACTCCAATGAACCATAAGATGAGAGAAGAAGATCAGCGGGATCCACCTGGCCCCCTCTGAGCGATTTGTTCAATATGGAGGAGTCGCCTTGCCATTGACCTTCCATCCAAGAGGTCAGAGAAGGGTCCAGAGACCTCAGATGCTTCCTCTGCTCCAACAATAAAGCTAGATTCATTGCCCTGAGTACATCCTCTTCGGTTATCACTTCTGAAGTGCCCATCGCTCCTTGTTTTGATCTTAGCCCATATCCCCTCAAGACCCTGTCCTGCGCCAAAGCTGAGAGCTCGTATCTCACTATGTTCTCGAACTCGCACCTACCTCCGCTCAGAGCTTCGGCGAGAGCCCCGATTCGATTAGCCAGCAATGGAAATGGAAGGTAGAGGCCAGTTTCTAGATCCTCTCGTTGTATGACCATTCCGCCGTATCCCTCCACCACGATGGTGATATTTCCTGCCATGGCGAAGTAAGCAGGAACAGTAGTCAGGTTGTAACTGGAATAATCGCCTTCCAGCTCTGGATACAGCTCCTCCATGCAGGTCCGCATGAACACCAGGGTGGCATTGGAGGTATTCGCCCTGACAAGGAGCCCGTCCACTCCTCGAGGATAGTTCATCCTCACATGTTCTGAGAGCGATGAAGAGAACCTTGCCATGATGGCACTCTCGTTGATATCGTTGGATGCCCTTACAGAATCAATGGCCTTGGAATAAGCGACCTCCTGGAGATCGAATGAGATCTCATCTGCAGTTCTTGACATCTCCCTAGCGATCTCCAGGGGGATAGGGTTCGAGCCCTCTCTCAGATCGGCCTGGTAGATCAGTGCAATCGAGAAGCCGGAAAGAACAAGGAGGAGCACAGCCGCCACTGAGAAAGGCATTTGAGCCTTTCGCCACCGACCCTCCGCGAATCTTCTTGACCCGGGAATTGCTATCGAGTCGAACCTTTTATTGCTCACTGGAATGGCTAGTTCAAGAGCGGTAAAAAGGCCTGCAGCTACCTGCAGGCTACATACATCATGGATTCATCAGGTGGTATTGGCTCAGGAAATCTATTATAGGATTCAATTAATGCTCCGAGAAGAGGATTGGGATGCTTTCTGTAGTAATGGCTTTTCTGGCCATCGGGGCAATCATAATAATAGGATTCATCTCGAACCTGCTTTTCAACAAATCAAAGATACCAGATGTCCTGATCCTCATACTTCTTGGGTACTTGATAGGCCCGGGCGCCTTTGGAATAATCGACCAGGATATGTTCAACATCATAGAGCTGATGGCACCATTCCTGGCGGCTTTGGCCCTGGCTATGATAATGTTCGATGGTGGCCTCGGCCTCAACTATGATCAGGTCCTTGGCTCGCTAACCCGGACAATGCTCCATACTATAGTGGCCTTCGTCCTATCGATAATTATCACCACTGCCATCGCGTTCATGTTGATGGGTTGGGACTTCATAACCTCACTTCTTCTGGGAGCGATACTCGGTGGAACGAGCGGGGCGGTGGTGATCCCGCTGGTCAACCGTCTCAGGGTCTCTCCGAAGACGCGGACCTTACTCACCATCGAGTCGGCGCTGACCGATGTCATAGTCATCGTGATGGCCATGTCGATAATCCTTCTGATGCAGTCCCACACGGGAGACCTTGGACCCACGATCCAGGGTCTGGCGGCGGCGTTCTTCGTCTCCTTCATGATCGGTCTGATCTTCGGCATCTTCTGGTTGAGGATCCTGGCAAAGCTCAATGGTCAGCCGTTCTCATACATGGTGACCATCGCTGTTCTGTTGATCATGTACGCCCTCACTGACATCCTGGTCGGCCAGAGTGGTGTGGGGGCCATAGCAGCCCTTGTATTCGGGCTGGTCCTGGGCAACAAGGAGGAGTTCGCCCGGATATTCAAGAAGTTCAAGGGGGAGTACCATTTCAACGAGGAGATCAGACAGTTCCACTGCGAAATATCCTTCTTTGTCAGAACATTCTTCTTCGTCTATCTTGGAATGGTCTTCAGCGTTACGCCCGTGGATACAACTTACATCGTTCTGGCATTGGGCATTTTCCTGGGCCTGGTCGGGGTAAGGTTCCTCGCCGCGAACATCACCTCTTCGGTGTTCAGGCTCACCAGACCCAACAAGATGGCGGTGTTCTTCATGATGCCCCGCGGACTCAGCGCGGCGGTACTGGCATCCTATCCGCTGGCCCTTGGCGTGGTTAGCCCCGAGGTGGGTGCAGCCTTCCTGAGCGTGACCTTGGTTGTGATCGTTCTCACCACGGTCATGGCCTCGATCGGGTCGTTCACCATTGAGAACGCAGCACCGACGCCCGAGCAACAGAGGAGAATGAACCTTATCTCGAGGAGCAGGTACGCAGCCAGATGGCTTGAACAACGTGATAGAAACGGGACAGATGGCAATGGCACCTCGGATTCGGACCTCATCGATCTGGAGGAATGACCTCAATCCTGTCCCAGTTGCTCCATTGATATCCTGAGAAAGTTCTCCAGATGTTCGACAAGGAATGGGTTGTCCGTGAACCCGCAAAGAGAAAGGTCCGGGGTGGCTATGAGCGCAATCTCTCCATCACTGAATACATCCGTGGCCAGAAGTCCCGTTCTTCGATGGAGATTTGTGCTGGATGGCACCTTAACGAATGGCTCGGTTATGATAGTGACCTCCACGCCCCTCTTCAACGCTTCCCTGAACTTCGTTCCGTGAACCTGCCTGATGACCCGGATAAGGGGGCTGGAGATGATGAAGCTGCTCAGCGATGAATCGAGTATTTCTCCGATCTTTGCGAGCACCTTCTCCTTTCCAACTATTGTGAAAACGAGCTGCGGAACCCCCCTTTCGCTAAGTATTCCCTGTACCTCGTTCAGCTTGTCGAAGGCTTCCGAGATCTCTTCGACAATTTCCATCTTGATATCTAAGGGAGGAACTGGATGGAAGATGGTGGGTCTTCCCTCGATGGATGTAACGAATCCTTTCTCCTCCAACGATTGGAGTACTTTGTAGGCCGAAGTGCGAGGAATACCTGCCGTTTCTCCAATCGCCTCTGCCGACCCCCGGTCCATGATTACGAGTGCGATGTATGTCTTCGCCTCGTACTCAGAAAGACCCAGTTTCCTGAGGATTGCGGACACAGATTCGTACTCCTCCTCCAAGGTACCTGCATTCATGTTGAAAATGTTCAAGAAATCCATGGGATTACGTGTAGCTATACCAACTACATAAGTATTAAATCCTTACCTTACAATTCAATCCGTGGGATGTATTCATGTTAATTCAAGAGAGTAAACTCAAGAAGGGACTTCCAAAGCAAACGGAGTCCTTATGTCCCGAGTGCGGTAAGATCATTACCGCAACCATCTTCGAGAAGGACGGCAAGGTCTTGATGGAAAAGGAATGTCCTGACCACGGAAAGATAACCGATGTGTACTGGTCAGATGTGGACCTCTACCTCAAAGCCGAGAGCCTGGCCTTCGATGGAGTGGGCGTTTCCAATCCCCTGATCCCCGATGCGAAGGTCTGCCCTGATGACTGCGGCCTCTGCCAACTTCACCTTAGCCATACCTCACTCGCAAACCTCGATCTGACCAACCGCTGCAATATGAAGTGCCCCATCTGCTTTGCCAATGCGAACGCCGCAGGGTACGTGTACGAGCCCTCCTACGATGAGGTCGTCCAGATGATGCAGACACTGAGGGATGAAAGACCAGTTCCATGCACTGCAATCCAGTTCGCCGGAGGAGAGCCCACCATATACCCCAGGTTCTTCGATGTCATAAAGAAAGCAAAGGAGATGGGATTCGCACAGGTCCAGGTCGCCACCAACGGAGTGAAATTGGCCAATGACCCCGATTTCGCCAGGAAGTGTGCCGAGGCAGGCCTGAACACGATCTACCTTCAATTCGACGGCCTTCGTGAGGACATTTACGTGGCGGCCCGGGGCAAGCCAATGCTAGAGACAAAGCTGAAAGCCATCGAGAATGTCAAGGCACTGGCCAAGCCCCCTTCGATCGTGCTGGTACCCACCATCGTGAAGGGAATAAACGACGATCAGGTCGGTCCCATCCTGGAATTCGCCATAAAGAACAGTGATGTGATAAGAGGCATCAACTACCAGCCAGTGGCATTCACTGGAAGGATCAGCAAGGAGCAGAGGGAGAAGGAACGGTACACCCTTACTGACCTGGTCCACGATGTTAACGATCAGACCGGTTACACCAATAACGACGATTGGTTTCCGGTCCCTGTCGTGGCACCTATCTCCACCTTCGTCTCCGCACTCCTTGAGGAGGAGAAGGTCACTTTCACCGCGCACCCGCACTGCGGTCTAGCCACCTATCTGTTCGTTCAGAACGGTAGGGTCATCCCCATCACCAGATTCATCGATGCCGAGAAGCTGCTCGACGGACTGTTGGAGCTCACCAAAGAGATGGAGGGGGGGAAGAGCAAGACCCTGTCCAAGCTCAAGGCGTTCTCCATTCTTAAGAAATCCATAATCAAGGAGAACCTGCCCGAGGGTCTCTCCATGACCAGGTTCCTGAAGACCATGCAGACGGTGTTCAGCGACGATACCAAGGAGGGACTTTCCGAGTTCTCATGGAACATGATGTTCGTGGGCGGTATGCACTTCCAGGACGGATACAACTACGATATCGAGCGCGTGAAGCGCTGCGTTATCCATTACGTAACACCGGATAACAGCATCATTCCTTTCTGCGCGTACAACGGTGGTCCGACCTATCGTACCCGCATAGAGAAGAAGTACTCCGTGCCCATAGAGGATTGGAGGAAGACCAAGGGCGAGGAGTATACCTGAGGTATTAGAATGATAGTTACAGTTGAGATATGCATGCACTGCGGCGCTTGCGCGGGCTCCTGCCCCAAGAATGCCGTTTTCCTGAATGACACCCTTCCCGTATTCACGGACGCCTGCAACCGCTGTGGACGATGCGTGAAGGTCTGCCCTGTAGGGGCTCTAGAGATGGAGGCCAAAGCATGAAGCGTAAGTGCGATGTACTGGTGGTTGGAGCAGGACCTGGTGGAAGCTCGGCCGCCCGCCACGCCGCAGAGGCTGGAGCGGACGTATTGATCATCGAGAAGCGCCAGGAGATCGGGTCCCCAGTCAGATGTGCCGAGGGCGTATCGCGCGCCTGGTTCGAGGAGATCAAGGTCCCGGTGGACAAGAAGTGGGTCGCCAAGGAGGTCGATGGCGCCAAGCTCGTCTCACCCTCTGGAAGCTCATTCTACGTCGATGAGAAGATGGCCGGCAACGAGGTGGGAATGGTCCTCGAGCGTCACCTCTTCGATAAGGCCATGGCTGCCAACGCGGCAAGGGCTGGAGCGGAGATCATGCTCAAGACCTCGGCCACCGGCGTGGTGAAGGAGGGAGACAAGGTGGTCGGTGTCACCGCTTCCAGCTACGGAGAGCCCTTGGCAATAGAGGCCAAGATCGTGATCGCCGCCGACGGATTCGAGTCACAGGTCGCTAGATGGGCGGGTCTGGACACCAGCCTCACGCAGAACGACATCACCACATGCTTCCAGTACAGGCTCACTGGGATAGATATCGAGCACATGTACACCGAGTTCTTCATCGGTAGCGCTGCGCCAGGAGGTTACGTTTGGGTCTTCCCCAAGGATGAGGATACTGCCAACGTAGGATTGGGCATCCTCCTCTCTCAACTCAAGAAGCCAGGAGAGGTGAAGGGATACCTGGACAAGTTCATCAAGGACAACGAGCGCTTCACCAAAGGACAACCGTTGGAGGCCGTGAGCGGCGCGGTGTCCGTCTCACACCCGCTCGACGAGACCGTCATGGATGGCATGATGCTGGTGGGAGATGCAGCAAGGCTGATCGACCCCATTACAGGAGGGGGCATTGCCCATGCATGCCTCTCCGGCATGTACGCCGGAAAGGTGGCCGCTAAGGCCCTTGAGGCCAATGACTTCAGCAAGGAGTTCTTCCAGGAGTATGAGACGCTCTGGCGCAACAGGCTTGAGGACAAGCTGTGGCGCAACTGGATGGCAAAGGAGAAGCTCGTAACCATCACCGATGAACAGTTCGACCTGGTCATCGAGACCCTTGCCGAGGCGGGGGTCGATAAGATGTCCGTCTACAACATATTGAAGGTTATCAAGGAAGAGCTTCCAGATCTCGTGAAGGATTTCGAAGAGTTCATCTGAAACCCGAAAGACCGATCCCGTCCTATTCCAGCCTGACACCTGGCACTCCGGTATGGACGATGATCGGTTCACCGCCTCTTTCTTCAATGGCCCTGCAGACCTTCTCAGCCTCCGTGGTCAGGGCGATCATGCTCCCGCCTCCTCCAGCTCCGGTGAGCTTAGCACCTAATGAATGGGGCAATGCTGCTTCCACAAGGGCGTCGAGCTCCGGGCAGGAAACCCCCAGCCTCGATAGAAGGGAGTGATCCTCCGTCATGAGTTCTCCAAGAACATCCGGGTCATTCTTCTTGAGTGCCTTCATACCTTCCAGGGATATCTCACCGATCCGGTCGATTGCCTCTCTCGCCCAGGGGTGTTCCTCCACCCTCGTCTTGACCATATCTACAAGCGGACCGGTTGAGGCATGGATTCCGGTGTAACCAACAACAATGGTCAGCTCAGGAACTCGGAGATGGTGTATATGCCACAACCTCTCATCCCTTCTGATCGTCCAAAGATGGTCCTTCCCTTTCTTACGGTTCACAAAGATACCGTGTCCATGAGTGCTTACCGATGTATCAATAGGGCTGGCCCTCCCCTGAACCTCTGACTCGACTTCAAAACCCAGTCGTGCCACCGTGGGCTGATCGAAACCGCTCCTGAGCTGCATGAGGGCTGCCAGGGTCGCGGTCGTAACGGCGGCCGAGGACCCCAAGCCCGAACCGGAAGGGAGATTGGAGAAGGTCTGAACGGATACCGGATCGCCCATCCAGACCTTGTCCATCGCCGCATTGATATACGAACGGTAGGTAGTGTCCATCACCTTGCCGTTGATGGTGAACTCGATGGATGGCGTTGCGATGCATCTCAACCTGAGATCTATCGCCACAGCTATCGCGGGCAGGCCAAACACAACGGCGTGTTCGCCCAGAAGAATGAGCTTCCCGGGTGCTGAAGTTATCACCATCTATGACCCGAACGGTCCCAGAACCTAAAACGATTTGTCATCGTATAATCAGAGATTGTATTCCTCGGTGATCTCCTTGACGGCCCGGTTAGGGCTCTTGTTATCCAGCTCCTCTCTCTTGGTGTTCCACCAATTGGTCTCGAAGGTCTCTAGGGCACAATCAAGTTCGTCCTCGGTCTCGAACTCACTGCCATATTCCTGGAAGAATTCGTCCTGGAAAGCCTTCATCAAGTCCGTTCCGTACTTACGGTTCACAAGGGCGACCCGCAAATATTCATCCAGGTTCTTGGCTACTAGAAGGGCGACCTCACCTGGCTGAGACCCCATGATAAGATCCAGGAGTGAGTTTGTCGCCATGACGAACATAATCTCAAGCTTCTTCTCAAGAGGGGCATCAGACTCCATCACCTTCTCGTTCATCAAGGAGAGCCAAAGGTCTCCCAGGGCAACAGTCCGTTCGTGATTCTTCTCGAAGATGATCTTCTCAGCTTCTTGGTCTACTATCTCCCCGAAATCCACAACATCCTCTTGGTCATCGTTTCCGTTCATATTCGTGATTCCTCCTGTTTGATCCCCAATTCTCAGACATGAATTCCAATCTCTGATTCAGAGTGCTATCTGCGATCACCTAGACTGTAACCCACGTAATAGTAATTTGTCCCGCAATCGGAATGGGCTATCAGAGGGTCTCCACCACATCCTTGACGATCATCAGGCCTTTCTCGATGTCCTCCTCTGATGCCGCATAGGAGAAACGAAGATGCCCTTCGCCCCTAGCACCAAAGGCAATGCCCGGCGAGCAGATCACGCCCTGGGAAGCGATCGCCTTTGCAAGTTGCATGGAGGGAATGTCCATGTCGTAGGATGGGAATGCGAATATAGACCCCTTGGGCAGGTCGCACTTGAACCCGGGTATCTCATTTATCATCGATACCATCTTCTTCCTTCGGTTGTCGAAAACTGGGACGACCTCCTCCAAGAATTCCATCATGTAGGGCATGGCAATGTTCACCGCATACTGGATAGGAGTTGGGGGACATGCCATGGTGTAATAGTGCATCTTCGATATCTGCTTGATAGCCTCTTCGTTAGTCACCAGATATCCAATACGCCATCCTGTGGTGGCCATGGACTTAGAGAACGAGTTGACCACTATGGCGTTATCCAGATGTTCGCAGAATGAGAAGTGCTCCCCCTCGTAGATGTAGTTATCATACACCTCGTCGGAGATGATGTAAATGCCATTGTCAGATGCGATCTCTGCCAAGGAGTTGAATGTCTCCCGGGATATTACCCCCCCAGTGGGATTTGAGGGACTGTTCACTACAATCGCCTTCGTTCTGCTGGTGATCTTCTCCTGGATCTCGTCCATATCGGGCTCGAATCCCCCTTCCTCACTGAGGCCGTAGGTGATAGGTTTCGCTCCTGCCAGAACCGCGTGGGGATGGTATAGTACGAATCCTGGCTCCGGTATTAGCACCTCATCTCCAATATCATACAACGATTGGCTGATGACCAAGAGGGCTTCGGTCGCCCCTGATGTGATCACTACGTTGGACGAGGTAATCCCCTCGCAGTATCTCTCTAGATAGTTGGACACTGACTCCCTTAATGAGCTGAGACCTATGGTGGGACCGTACTTGTTCATTCCCATGTCCAAGGCGCTTTTCAATGCCTCCTTGGCGACCTTTGGAGGTTCGTAGTCTGGTTCCCCCAATCCCAGGTTGATAGCGTCTCCGCCCACAAGCTCGAAGATCTCCCTCACCCCGGAGGGATTTACAGAAGTGATCCTGTTGGAGAACATGATGGATTGGTGAACATCAACTGTGAATTTGCATTTTGTGTGATACGTGTTAACATAGAACAATATATCGGGCTCGATTCTCCTTCTCCAGTATCATCGAATTGAGAGTAATCACTGAGGTCAATCGATTTTCTAACTCCTCCAATTCATCAATGAAATTCAAAAGAACAGATTAATTTAGTATTAATTCGTCAACCCCTTCCAAGCGTAATACCTGGCAGGCGGGAGATGGGAAAGTGGGAACATTCAACAACATCGGCAAGTTCATCGCAAAGAGGTACAAAGCGATCATAGTGTTCTGGATAATTATTCTCGCCATAGCGATTCCTTTCGCGCCGAGCGTCATGGAAGCCGTGGAATACAACATGCTGGCAATGGCACCTGAGGACATGGAGTCCATGCGGGCGCAGGAATACATCGATGCCAACTTCAACATCTCCATGGACGGATTCTCTACCATCATAGTCTTCAAGGGTGAGGGGCAGAACTCCGTTCTCGGGCAGGAACTCAAGGAAGCGATCTTCAACATATCTAGCGACATCTCTGGTAGAGAGGAGATGCCCAATAACACTGTAATCTCGATCTATACGCCCCTGCTCGACAACTACACCGATATCGTGGTCAGCGGCATAGTCGACGTCAACAGGCTGGCGAACGGAACGGCCATGCTCATCTTCGGCATGCCGTCCATGTACCCAATGCTGTGGAACATAACTCTCGAATCTGGTTTGATGTTCTACGGCTGTGGGGACGCTTTTGCGCTCAACTGGATCGCTATCCATGACATCGATCCTGATGCCAACACCACCGAGGTCGACTCCCTTGCCTACGAGGCGACCTGGGACGAAATCGAGTTGATTCTCGACATAGCTAACGTCTCAGCCGAATTCCAGGATCTGTTCTGGATCTGGTACGAGGACTTCTCTGCCGCCTGGAACTCGACGAGCGGCGACCCTGTGCTGGTGGACAATCCTCTCGAAAGGGAGGAGCATGCCATCAACTCTGCTTTCCCTGGGTTCTGGGAGGATGCGAGGCAGTACTTCGAGGATATTGGACTCGAGGACCTTTGGCCCATCGCCGGGGAAATATTCAACAGGACAGTCGAGATGCTTGACCCCCTGGATTTCGTGGATCCATATCGCGTGAATGCGGTTTGCCACACCGTGGTCAACGACATAATCCAACCGTACCTTGTGCAGATCCCATTGGACCTGAGGGCTCCGATCGAGGATTTCATACATGGATTCCAGCAGAAGTGGGATGACAACACCACCGCCTCGATCAGCAGTAACTGGACGCTGCACTTGATACCGAACATGACCCAGGAGCGGCAGTTCGTGGAGGAGCTTGTTCCGCCCCTCGTGGACGCTTTGCCAAAGGCGGGAGCAGAGGTTGTGGAGGCCGTGTACGCCCTGGGATGGGATCAATGGTCGAACTCCACCGCATTCAATGATACCGTCATACTGCTCACGCATGAGACCCTTGGCGATGTGGATGATGATCTCATCCTGGAGATAATCGGTCTGGGACTCAACGTCACAGATCAGCAGATCCGGGAGATGTCCATCGAGCTGGTCCTGGACACCTCTCTGGTCGACTATCCGATCCCCATACCTGAGGGAATTCTCAAGATGATAGTTAATGTGCCGTCCAACGACACGATGCTGATGACCATAACCTATGACAAGCTGCCCGATGGTACTTACCTGGATGGAAGCCAGTACATTCCTCAGGTCAGGGAGATCATCCGGCAGAGGATCTCATCCCTTTCCGGAATTGAGGTTCTGGTCTCCGGCATAGATGGCATCACCTACGACATAGAGACCTCTTCCATGGAGGATATGGAGAAGATAGATCCCGTGAGCATAGTGCTGGTCATCATCCTCATAGGGTTGTTCTTCAGATCTCTGGTTTCATCCATTATCCCGCCATCCATCATCGGAATGGCGTTGATAATAGCCCTCGTGGGCATATTCCTCTTGGCCACCTACGTCATGGAGGTGACCAACTACGTCCTGGTGCTGGTCATGGTCACCATGCTCGGTGCTGGATGCGATTACTGCATCTTCATCCTCTCCCGCTACCGGGAGGAGAGAGTCCTTGGAAAAGAGAAGAAGGAGGCCGTCATAGAGGCCGTGACATGGGCGGGAGAGTCCATCACCACCTCCGGTTTCACCGTGATGATCGGATTCGGGGTGCTATCGGTCTGCAGCTTCAGCATGGTCAGCTCAATAGGCATCTCGCTCGCGATGGGGATATTCATCGCGCTCATGTTCGCGCTGTTCTTCCTTCCTTCACTGATCATGCTTCTTGGGGACCGGGTCTTCTGGCCCACCACGATCGAATACGTGCGGGAGAGAAAGAAGGATCCGTCCAAGGCTGGCCGTATGTCGAGGCTATCGCACAGGTACTTCGAGCATACCGCCCGAACCTCGATCAAGTATGCCAAGATCCTGGTCGTGGCGGCGATCATAATCTCGCTCCCTGCAATCTACGTTGTGACCAATCTCGATACCTCCTATGACATGATAGGGACCATGCCCAACTCTGAATCGAAGACGGGAGTGAACGACATAGTAGATGGATTCGGCGGGGGTATGATCAGCCCGGTGTTCATAGCGATCGAGTTCGACTCGAGGATCTACAACGGCACGGGTGAGATGACCGATAGAGACGATCTGCAGAACATCTCCGATGAGGTGCTGGAACTCAATCTAAGCCAGGTTTTCGACCTCAGGTACTTCCCGATAATCGAGGACATGTGCGACGACATCTCCACGATGGGCAACATCAGGGAGGTCACATCCCCGACGAGACCCTATGGGGACACGATAGACTACCTGAACTTCGACAACTACACCATCCTGGAGCAGGCTGAGTTCTTGCTCATGATGCAGAAGGACATGTCGAGGAACGGCAGCGGCGTGATGATCCAAGTGACCATGGAGGACCAGCCGTACTCGGAGGAGTCGATAGGGACGGTCACTGGTCTCAGGGAACTCATAGCACAGGAGGTGGAGGAACGACCTGAGCTGGTGGCCGCCTACCTTTCGGGCGGGACAGCCCTGATGTACGACATCTCGATGCTGGTGAGCGGGGAGTTCAACCTCATGGAAATGCTCGCCATTCTGCTGATATTTGTCATCCTCCTGATAGTCCTGGGCTCGGTGTTCACTCCGATAAGATCTATTGTGACGATCCTGACGAGTGTCATATGGACTCTCGCGCTGACCGCTATCGTATTCGAGTACGTGCTTGACGATCAGCTTCTCTGGCTGATGCCCATAGTGCTCATCGTTGTCTGCCTCGGTTTAGGCATGGACTACGACATCTTCCTCACAACCAGGATTAGGGAGGAGGTGCACAAGGGCAAGCCCATGAAGGAAGCCATTGTAGATTCGGTGAAGGCCACGGGAGGCATAATCACCATCTGCGGTCTGATCATGGCCGGTGCCTTCGGGACTATGACCCTCTCGGGATCGGTGATGCTCCAGGAGTTCGGGTTCGCCCTCGCTTTTGCTATTTTGCTAGACGCGACAGTGGTGAGGATGTACCTGGTCCCGGCGATAATGTCCTTGATGGGGAGGTGGAACTGGTGGGCCCCTGGAAAGCTGCAGAGAACAAGAACGAGCCACCTGGAGGAAGTAGAGGAAGAGTAGAGAGTCGGCTCCGTACGAAATAAATATGATGGACGAAGACCTTCAAACCAAGGGAAGAATGTCCAGCTCAGACTATGAAATACGCCAGTTCCGTGAGGAAGACCGGGAGCGGATCATTGAGATATTCAATTACTACATCACGGAATCGTATGCGGCATATCCCTCCGAGAAGGTCGAGCCGGAATTCTTTGACCAACTGATGCACGGTTCCCACTCGTTCTATGTGGCAGAGCATGAGGGCAGGGTGGTGGGATTCGCATTTCTCAAACCTTATCTGCCTATCGCGACCTTCAGGACAACTGCAACGGTAACCTACTTCATTGACCCAGTTCATAGACGATCGGGGCTTGGAACGCATATCCTGAGGACGCTCGAGTCAGATGCTAAGGAGAGAGGCATTCACACCCTTCTCGCCCACATATCTTCGAGGAATGAGGAGAGCGTAAACTTTCACAAGAAGAATGGTTTTTCCGAGTGTGGGCGTTTTCCTGAGATAGGGATGAAATTTGGAGAAAGGTTCGACGTGATATGGGTGGTCAAGAAGCTAGATTCTTGACTTCCCACCAACAGTGAACAAACTCTTTATCGCCTCATCCCGATTCGTGAACGATGGATGGTAGGGATACTGGCTTCACGACAAATATATTTAATAAGACAAATTGAATATATAGCGTGCTAATTCATGTCTATGACATTTCTATTTCTTATCTATAACCCCAAAAAAGTAGTGCGAGGGACCGGATTTGAACCGGTGAACCTCTTCAGGAACAGATCTTGAGTCTGCCGCCTTTGATCGATGCATTCAGCATCTTTGACCTGGCTTGGCTACCCTCGCCTGACAAGGGTTCGTAAATGCCCATGCATTAATAAATCTTGTTGAATGCAAAGTCATATCAAGCTGTGATAATCCTCCACCAAAGACAGGGAGATAGTGGAATAAGCCCGTTCTTTTCAAAGGAGGATTTCACAGATTATCGTAATTCGCATTCGTTCCAGTAACCCCGACGCTATATTCCTTGGGTTTTTATATTCGAATTTCGTTAACCAGTGGCTAGTGATATAGTGGCACGTTTAGGATTATCTAGGTTAGTCGAGGACATGCTCAACAGGCCATCCGCCATCCGCGAGATCATGCGGATGACCGACGAGAAGAATGTCCGCCGTATGGGTCTCGACCCCACCGACATTATTTCATTCGGGGGAGGATGGGTTGGCCACAAGGCACCTGAGAGGCTCAGAGAGATCTACCAGGATATCTGTGCCGATCCTCAAATCTTCCATGAGGCGGGGGCCTACCCGCCAACGCCCGGACTCAGGGCATGCAGGGAACAGCTGGCTCGCCTTGACGACGAGCTGTTTGGAGTGGAAGTGAGGGAAGAGAACGTTCTCATTTCCCAATCATCCACCCAGCTCACGCACGACGTCTTCAGGGCAATTGCAAATCCGGGGGATTGCGTGGTGCTCCTAGATCCGACCTATGCCAACTACTACGGGCAGCTGGTCTTCTCGTTGCCCCACTACAACGGTGGGGTGAAGCCAGAGGCGAAGGTGGCGTATCTCAAGACCTTTGATGCGGAGACATGGTCATTCATGCCAGATGTCGATGCCTCAATAGGAGAGCTGGAGGACATCTTCCGAAAGGAGAAGCCTAACTCCATGCTGATCCCGTCTCCAGACAACCCCACTGGACAGGTTGTCAGCGACAAGTTCGTCAAGGCTGCCATGGAACTGTGTCAGGAGAATGACGCGTATCTTCTGCTTGATAACGCGTACAAGACACAGTGCTTCCTTGAAACCATGCCTGATTACTACTCATGGTCCCCGGATGAGTTCGAGAACCTCATTCTCATCTACTCGAACTCGAAATGGGCTAGAGGTCTAGGAAGGAGAATGGGATGGATAATAGCCTCCGATATGGTGGTCAATGGACTAACCCAGATGCTGAACTATTCACTCCTCTGCGCCGACAATCTTCACCAGCTGGCGATGGCGGGATTCCTTGAACAGACATTGGACGATGGAAGCCTCAAGAATTACTTGGATGATACTCGAAATGCCTACAAAAGGGCGGCCAAGGTCACGGTGGATGCCATCGACGAGTACTGCGGTACAAGAAGGCTTTTGCCACAGGGAGGAATATACACACTAGCTGAGTTCGGGGATGGGAGCGATTCCTTCGTAACTGAGCTGATGAAGAACACTGGCGTCCTATTCGTTCCAGGCATTGGCTTTGGAGAGAGTGCGAGACCTGGAGTCAGAGTTTCCTATGGACCTCTTGTAGAGGATATGGACAAGATCGTAGAAGGCATGAAGCGAGTGGGCGAGTACCTGCACGAAAACTGATAGGTGCGGAGATCAGGTTTCGATACTCTAAATTCATTAGAATGATTCAGGAAGATGTCAATATCTCTATCTTCGAGTTCTTGACAAGGACCGTGTGCTCGGCCTGGGTCACTATACCATTCTTATACTCGTACAGGATTGGATAGCTGGATATCAAACCGTGTCTCAACAAAGTCTTCAGATAGGCTGGAGCATTGTTGTCCATAGCGGTGCACCACCGTTCGCAGAACGGCAGCTTGTTGAACTTAGTTCTGATCTCATTGAAGAACTCAAGGGCTTTCTTATCCTTGAGTGGGCGCTCCCGGAGAACCCTGAAGATATTGCCGGGTTTGCCGTTCTTGACCTGCCCTCCACCATCGGTGGCGAAAGGTTCGATCGCGATTACCATGCCATTCTTGATGCGAGAGAGGTTGCCGTCGTCTATATTGGGAATTGTCATTCCAGCGTGAAGGCAGTATCGGTCCATCCCATGGCCTGTCAGATTCACAACTGGGAAAAATCCATCGTCCTTGATGCTCCTCTCTATGGCACCGCCCAGGGTGCTCACCGTCACGCCTTCCCCTATGATCTCAAGGGCGATAGCGAGTGCCCTTTTTGACGACTCTAT
>JAAEEP010000013.1 GCA_013415695.1 Methanomassiliicoccales archaeon
TCTTTGCCGCAGACGATCAAGAATCTTATCCTCGGGTTGCTAATGACATTCATCGCGATCTTCTCGATTCCCATGTTCTCTGTCTTGAACCGGCCTATGATGGAATAGAGGTCAGGTGGAACGTCAACCTCGCCTCTCCCCACTATGGCAACGGCACATGGGGATGATTCCTCTCCCAGAGAATAATCACCTTTTATTGGAGGCCAACCCGATGATTTGTAATCCAATCTCGTTCACCAATTGCTTAGTTAGGGGGTCTGTATAGATAGATATTTCGATTTTTTTAGAAATTACACCACTGATGCAATGTTCGGGATTTCATTTAAATTGCAATATATTATCATGTGCCTGGATGTTCATGTATTTCGTTTGTTGCAGGAAGGCCTTCGACATGTATAAATATCGAGCATCTGATTTTTTAACGGTGTTGGTATGGTCGATTACGACGCGATATCAGATAGGATAGTTGAGATCCTCGGTCTCAAAAATCCTCCGGTGGCCGTGACCCTGATCAAGGATGGCATGGAGGTGCCTTCTAAGTACAAGGTACCTGAGAAGAATATGAGCCATTGCCAGACCATCATGGCTGCGAGGAAGGGAGAGTTCCTCTACATACCTGCGGACAAGCATGGATGCACGGTAGGTGCATCCAGTCTTGGATTGGTGGAGACCCCAGAAAAAGTCAAGTCCGGTGAGTTCCACCACAACATCAAGATGTTCGGCTCTTCCGATGCGGCGAAGAAGATGATCGACGATCGATACGAGTTCGAGAACGGTTCGAACATAGCAACTGTTGTATCACCACTGAAAGGAGCGATACTTGAGCCCGATGTGATCATATTGGTCGGATTGCCGGAACAGATATATTGGCTCATTCCAGCGTACACCTTCAACGAGGGGGGAAGGGTCGACATTTCTACCGCCGCGTTCCAAGCCACATGTGTCGATTCCACGATCATACCCATCCTAACGGGAAAAATGAATCTCTCGCTTGGATGCTTTGGTTGCAGAAGGCGGACCGATATCGCTCCAGAAGAGATGCTAGCAGGGATACCAGCAGGAAAATTGGAGGAGGTCGTCGCAGCCCTGGAGATAGTGGGAGATGGCCCTATCCAAAAGGCAAGGAAACTGGATAAGTAGTAGTCCGATCAACTCAAGGTTCCCCCCCTGGACTACCTATACTTCATTTTCTTGAAAATACCGCATTCAGCTCTGCAATTCCACAATCTGTCATATCGTCCTAAGGTTATGGAGTCGGCATCTCACGGGGCTTCCATTTCTTTTTTCCGACAACGATTAATACGTTTCATCCCAATGTATGCAACATAGGTCTCGAATATGCCCCTGAATGACCATCAAATGAAACACTGTTTCAAAAAGGGGTGTTCACTTGGATGAAACAGATATTCAAATACTGAAGTTATTGAGACGTGATTCAAGGCAGAGCCTTGGTAAAATGGCCGAATCCATTGGCATTTCCAAGGCGACCATTAGCCGAAGAATTACTAGGATGGAAGAGAACGAGATAATCTCCGGCTATACGGTCATGACCAATGTCTCAAAAATGGGGGTCATGAGAGCTCTGTTATTCTTGAACGTTACTGGAGCATCATTGACCAGGATAATCGATGATATGCGGAAGTTCAAGGAGGTGGAGTTCATCCACAAGCTCTTTGGGGACCACAGCCTGCTTTGCGAGGTCTATGTTGCGACGGTCGATGATCTCTATCAGCTCATCCAGGATCATATCCTGAAGATACCTGGAATCCAGAACGTCGAGGTGGACATACTCATCGATCGCATCGATATGAACCCTGATGCGGAGTTCTCTACGATCACCACCTCTAGTTCCATCTATTGATAGAATCTCATCATACTCAGAAGGATATGAGGAAAGTTATTATCGAATTATTACTTTGGGGCGAACATGAAGCTCGGTCCGGCTCCAAAGACATACACCATAGATGGACACAGGACAGTTGCTCCCAAGGTCACCTTGGAAAGAGTGGAGCCTCTATGCGATGAGATGGGCGTGACTCAGATACTTGACATAACGGATCTGGATAGGATCGGAATACCGGTATTTGCCGTCTCTAGACCATCAGCCGGATTGGGTGCAGTGACGGTATACAAGGGGAAGGGGGCTTCTAGAGATCAGGCTAAGGTATCTGCCCTGATGGAGACGCTTGAGAGGTACAGCGCCGAGATGAATAACCATCCGATGGAGATAGATTATCTGGAGAGATTCCTTGCCTCAGGCGATGCTGTCGATCCGAGGGATTTGGTGCTCCCTCAAATGACGGCATTCCATATCATGCACCAGCCTATCGCCTGGACCAAAGGTTACGATCTGATGAGCGAGGAGGAGGTATGGGTACCAGCGAGTGCTGTGTTCCATCCCTATTTTCCGACGCGAGACATGCCTATATTCCGGTCTCATACAAACGGACTCGCATCTGGGAATGTGATGGAGGAAGCCATACTCCATGCCCTCTGTGAGGTCATTGAAAGAGATTCCTGGTCGATCTGTGATTTCCACAGGAGAGTAGGCGGGGATGTCGATATCCCTGATGGAACTGGTATTGTGAGTAAGCTCTTGGAAATGTGCGAGAAGAACGGTGTCCATATTCACCTCAAAGATCTGACAAGCGAAGTTGGGGTTCCCACCATCGGAGCAGCCTGCGATGACCTCGAGACCAAGGATCCCAATTTGCTTACTGTGGGTGTTGGAACACATCTGAATCCTGAGGTGGCCGCAATCAGGGCGGTCACCGAGGTAGCCCAGAGCAGGGCTACTTTCCTTCACATACAGCTTGATAGACCAGAAGTAGGGAATGCCAATCGTCAGATGGGTTACGACAAGATCAAGGCCCTTAACCGGATGTGGTTCCTCGATTCCGAAGAGAAGAGGGACATTGCGGACTTCCCCTACCTTGACACCGATGATATATACGAGGATTTACAGGTTGTGCTAGATGAATTGGAGCGAAGGGGGTTCCAAAGAGTGGTTGTAGTGGACCTCACTCGCCCGAATCTTGAAGTTCCCGTGGTTAGGGTAATTGTACCCGGGATGGAGGTTTACACCATGGACGAGGATCGGGTGGGACCCAGGCTCATAGGTAGAAGAACATGAGCTACCGTGCGGTCATGGTAACTACACACTTGTGGCACCCCTGCCACAAGATGAGAACCTTCAACAATGTTAGAGCATAACTAGTAAATTTTATATATCTAAATCGTTGGATGGATGCATTAACTCCCTAAATCTAAAGGCAGTTTACACACCCTTATTTCACGATTGCTGAATACCCTTTTTTTCTCATCAATTGTTTATTAGTGGATGGACTATCCATCCACAATCAACCTTATAAACCCTCATCCTTTATGCAGTCCCCGCAAGGCGAACGATTACTCACTGATAAGGTTATCCTAAGTGTGAGTATCTTGCAAAAAAGGAGGTAATAGATGGCGAAATACAAGGACAAAGTGGACTTGTATGACGACAGGGGTAAGCTGCTAGAGTCTGACGTGCCACTGGAAGCCATTAGTCCTGTGAACAATGCTGCGATCATTAGGATCGTTTCCATGGCCAAGCGAACTGTGGCCGTGGACCTCGCTGGAATTGAGAAAGCTCTCAAGACCGGCAAGGTAGGTGGAGGCGCTATTAAGGGTAAGGAACTAGACCTTCCTATTGTAGCCAACTCTAAAAAGATCGCTGGCATGGTTAAGGACATGGTTATGGTCTCCGATGGAGACGGCACTGAAGTCAAGCTGCTAGCCGACGGGAAGAAGATGATAGTCGTCGTCCCCGAGGCAAGGATGGCTGCCGGTGTTGAGTATACCACTGGTTTCACATCAACTGCTGCGGCCGTTACCCACGCCGTCATCGAGAACTTCGACGTAGACATGTTCCTCGCGAACATGGTCAAGGGAGCTGTGTGGGGGCGTTATCCTCAGACTCTTGATTTCCTTGGAGCTAACATCAAGACGATCCTCGACGTTCCGCAGAAGAACGAGGGATCTGGCTACGCGCTCAGGAACATCATGGCCAACCACATTGTTGCTCTCACCGGAAAGAACGCCATGCAGACCGCTGCTCTCTCATCACTATTCGAGCAGACTGCAATGTTCGAGTTGGGTGACGCTATCGGGCCATTCGAGAGAATGCACCTGCTGGGCCTGGCCTACCAAGGACTTAACGCCAACAACATGGTCTACGAGATGGTCAAAGAGAACGGTAAGGACGGCTGCGTCGGAACCGTTATCGAGTCTCTCATGGAGAGGGCCATTGAGAACAAGGTCGTAAAGGTGAAGGAGACTCTGCCTTCCGGATACAAGGTCTATATGACAGAGGACATCCCTATGTGGAATGCCTATGCTGCAGCCGGAATGCTCGCCGCTATCATGGTGAACATTGGTGCTGCTAGGGCTTCACAGGGCATACCGTCCACCTGTCTGTACTTCTGTGACCTTCTGGAGCACGAGACTGGTCTACCCGGTGTCGACTTCGGTCGTGCCATGGGTACCTGTGTGGGTATGTCATTCTTCTCCCACTCGATCTATGGTGGTGGCGGACCTGGTCTGTTCCATGGGAACCACATCGTGACTAGGCACTCCAAGGGATTCCTTATCCCCGCGGTTGCTGCTGGTTGCGCACTGGATGCTGGTACGCAGATGTTCTCTCCCGAGATGACATCTGGCTTGATTAAGGACGTATTTGGTGAGATACGCGAGTTTAACTCACCGCTTCAGGTAGTCGCCGAGGAGGCTGCGAAGCTAAAGTGAGGGTGGCTAATGTCGGATATCTCTACAGAAGCTGTACCACTTCCTGAAATCATGATCTTCCCCAAGCGTCTGCTCAATGCTGACACTACGGAGAAGTTGCTGAACAGGATACACGGATTGAAACATGTACGACAGATCAACCTACACGGAGAGAGCCTTCCCGTTGTCGTCAATTATGGTCCCGGAAAGGGACACAAGGTGGACCATCCCCAGAGGAGGGTCATTGAGGTCAAAGGGGAGAAGATGGAACTCCGGGTTCAGGTTGGAAGGATATTTGTCGAGGTCGACGATATTGACAACGTACAGGAAGTGAGTGATGAAATCGAGCGGATATGTGATGAAATCCTGCCGTTTGATTTCTATCTTGAAGTTGGAAGATATTCGAAATTTAAGCCGACTCTTACCGACTATTTGAGAGGATTGAGGTGATTTAGATGGCGTATAAGAGACAATTCTACCCGGGTGCTTCCCTGCCTGCCAAGAACAGGCGACGCTTCATGGACCCCACTCAGGAGATGAAGAAGCTCCGAGAGGTCGCAATGGAGGATGTCGTAAAGATTCTCGGCCACAGGGTCCCAGGTTCAGAGTATAAGAGCATTCACCCGCCCCTTGAGGAGGGAACCGAGCCAGACTGCCCCATCAGGCAGATGGTCAAGCCCCTTGAGGGAGCCAAGGCTGGCGACAGGGTCAGGTATGTTCAGTTCACCGATTCTGTCTACTTCGCCCCCATCGCCCCATATGTGAGGGCATGGATGTACCTGTCCAGATGGAGGGGTATCGATACTGGTACTCTTTCCGGAAGGCAGATCATCGAGATGAGGGAGAGGGACCTTGAGAAGCTCGCTAAGGACTTGATCGAGAACGAGACCTTCGACCCTGCCAAGACTGGTATAAGGGGTGCGACCGTGCATGGTCACGCCTGCCGTCTTGACGAGAACGGTCTCATGTTCGACGCCTGGCAGAGGTACGAGTGGAATGCCGATAAGGGGGAGGTCGAGTACACCAAGGACCAGGTAGGTATTCCCCTGGACGTTCGCGTTTCCGTGGGAAAGCCCGCTACCGATGCAGACCTTAGGTCCCGGACTACGATCTTCCGTGCCGATGGCGTGGACATGAACGACGATGAAGAGGTTACCAACGTTAACCTCAGAATCCACAAGCTCAGAACCCTGAGTGGATTCCAGCCATGGAAGGTTAAGGAGTGATCAAGATGGCAGTAGAGAAGGAGAAGCTTTTCATAAAAGCCTGCAAGAAGAAGTTCCCCGAGGAACCCACAGAGGTCAACACCCACTTCTACACCTTCGGCGGATGGAGACAGATGATGAATCAGGATATCGGTGTGCCCCTTGGTCAGAGATCCTGGATGCCTTATCAGCTCTCCCACACGGACCTGTTCGTGGAGCCCGATGACCTGCATGTCATAAACAACGCTGCTATGCAGCAGTGCTGGGATGACATCAGGAGGACCGTCATTGTCGGTCTGGACATCGCCCACCAGGTGCTGGAGAGGAGGCTTGGTGTTGAGGTTACTCCCGAGACGATCAACCACTACTTGGAGACTGTGAACCACACAATGCCTGGTGGCGCGGTCGTTCAGGAGCACATGGCTGAGATTTCACCCGCCCTGGCCTGGGACTGCTATGTCAAGGTGTTCAGCGGAGACGACGAGCTGATGGATCAGATCGACAAGTCATACCGCATAGACATCAACAAGGAGTTCCCTGAGGACCAGGCAGAACAGCTGAAGGCTGCCGTGGGCAAGGGCCTGTACCAGTGCGTTAGGGTCCCGACCATCGTCGGAAGGGCCATGGATGGAGGCACCGTCTCCAGGTGGTCCGGTATGCAGATCTCGATGGCTTTCATCTCCGCCTACAAGCTGGCGGCTGGTGAGGCAGCTATCGCTGACTTTGCGTACGCGTCCAAGCACGCCGCTGTGCTGCAGATGTCAACCATGATGCCTGCCAGGAGAGCCCGTGCTGCTAACGAGCCTGGTGGTCTGCCGTTTGGTTTCCTCGCTGACATGACCCAGTCATTCGCGAAGTACCCCGACGACCCAGTCAGGGCTGCTTTGGAAGCCGTAGCAGTTGGTGCGGTCATTTACGACCAGATGTACCTCGGAGGATACATGTCCGGAGGTGTCGGTTTCACTCAGTATGCGACCGCCGCCTACACTGACAACATCCTGGAGGACTACTGCTACTGGGCCGGAGACCTGATCAAGGACAAGTACGGTGGCTTCGTCGGAATGAAGCCCCAGATCGACAAGCTCATGAAGCTTGCGACAGATGTCAACACCTACTCTCTTGAGATGTACGAGAGGTACCCCGCCGCTATGGAAGCCCACTTCGGTGGATCCCAGAGGGCGAATGTTGCGGCTGCTGCTTCCGGTATCGCTGGTGCGATGGCAACCGGTAACGCAGACGCTGGTCTCAACTGCTGGTACCTGTCAATGATCCAGCACAAGGAGAGGACCGGTAGACTGGGCTTCTACGGCTACGACCTGCAGGACCAGTGCGGTGCGACCAACTCGCTCTCCTACAGGAGCGACGAGGGTCTGCCCATGGAGATCCGTGGAGCGAACTACCCCAACTATGCAATGAACGTGGGTCACCAGAGCGGTTACACCGGTATCCCCAACGCCGCACACGTGGCGAGGGGAGATGCCTATGTCTGCAGCCCACTCATCAAGGTCGCTTTCAGCGATCCCAGCCTGCCCTTTGACTGGGCAAACATCACGAGGGAGTTCGGCCGCGGCGGTCTGAGGGAGTTCAGGCCTGCTGGTGAGAGAACCGCTGTAATACCACCGGAGTGATCCTTTGGAAGTTGGTGACTACGCTAGGTACGTGAACACCGGGACCGTCGGTATCATCCAGGACATCAAGGATGATAGAGACGTGACTTGGGCATTGCTCGATGTCACCGATCTATACTATGATGTCGAAAAGCTGGAGAAGGCGTCCCCGGATGAGTACAAGCGTGTCACCGATAAGGAGAAGACTCTGGATGAGAGACTGCAGGAGCTCCGCGACATGCGAGAAAGCATGGTGGAATTCCTGACGGACTACGGCGATATCTCACCCGACGGAACTTAAAACCATTTCCCCATTCTTTCATTTTTTAATTGGATGTTTTAGCCGTTGCTCTATTAGGCTTTAAATTGAAAAAGAGATAACAAGTCTTCCGTCCAAGGCAATTCAGATTCTCAGACTTTCATGTCAAATCCTACGAGTATGCTTGCTAGCTGGGAATCGTCGTTCATCCCTTGTGATTTCCTGAGGGCGAAATCACCTAGGGGGGACGGACTGCATGAAACAACGTTGCATATCCCTTCCAATGCCTCTACCTCGGGGAAGCTTACCGGAGGCATGAGGAAGTATTCTCTCTCCTTCGGCTTGAGGTCTTTGTATATGATGAAGTCCTCGGAGAGGAAAATCACACTATCATCATCATGGTAGTTGGTGTCATCAGAGGGTATGATCTCCTTACCCATTATGATGCCATCATCTCCGACCAGTAACACCGTCGGCTCTGGAGGTGGTCTAAATCGTTTATCCTTAATGATGCATATCACATGCTGGCGGTTCAAACATTCTTCGATCCCAGTATTCTTGACGTCAAGGTCCAGCGTGGCTTTGATCTTTGACTCGATCTCGTTCAGTTTCTCCATGATCTCCCCGTCCACGGGGAATGTCTCGATGACTCCCTCCATCGATCGAAGGAGTCCAACAACATCCTCTAGTACATTCATACCAACAAGGGAAACACCTGAGGTATTTTATATATAGCGTTTCCATGCAAGAGCCATGAGCCTGGCACTACTGGCAAAGCAGAGACCACCCGTCGCTAGGGCCCTGTACAAGTTAAAGAACGAGGTTTTTAAATCCGGAGCACTCACTGTGAAGGAGAAAGAACTGATTGCGGTAGCTCTTTCATGCTTCATCAGATGCGAAACCTGCCTTCAGTTCCATGCCGACCGTGCAAAGGAAGCCGGTGCCACCAAGGATGATCTCAGGGAGGCGATGGACGTCGCGTTGTATCTCGGCGGTCCCAGTGTTCTAATCTGGTCACCGATCATAGACGAGATCGTATCCGATGATGAATCAGAGGAATAGACTCAAAGACTGAACTCTATTAGAACGTTCCTCGCAAGAGCCAGACCAGAAGCCACCTCAACGCATTTTATCACAGCTATAGGGAGAGGGCAAGTTGCATGTGACAGGATCTCCCCCGCAATTTCAAAGACCTTGTTCTCGCAGTAAGGCATCTTGAGGGCTGAGAAGGGTTCTACATCCCCCAGAGCATCATTGAATTTCTTCACGTTAGGACACTCACTATCTATTTCGAATCTGACCTTTCCATCAATTAAGTAGGCCGATATGTAGCATCCAAAGCGACAAACACCTGAGTCAACATGAGCCTTTACCAAAGGCACCCTAAGTTCATCTGAAGCGTTCAAATAATCACTCTTCCCGATCTCTCTTTATTCGGTGCAGTATCTCGAAAACAGGTCCTTTTGTTATATCCACCACGCTAATGACAGCAACGGCTTCCCTGTTCTTCATTATGGGAACCGCGACCACAGGGACGCCGGCATATGCTCCGCTTGGAGCAGTCTTCCTGACTATACAGTTCCTTCTTAGAGCTTCTTCCATTACTGGGCCGGTGTAATCCGTATCGATTATACCGCCTCCCTCGCACCTTACGCCATACTGATTTCTGCTTCTCATGGATAGGGGGAGTCTTCCTACAAGCTCGTGAACTGCAAGTGCCAGACATTTCAACTCCTCTGCACCAGTGTCACGGGAGATGATCTGGGATCCTTCTTGCCAGCATTGAGCAGAATCTGATCCTAATGCGAGAGAGGCCGAAACAGCTCCTCTTTCAGCGACGTCGTAGGAGAGGCCAGAACCTACAATGATCACATCGTTCTCCTCAATTTCGAATGCTTCAACAAGAGGTCTCAATTGCTCTTTAGGGGGATGTTGAGAATCTCCCGGAAAGGAGAGCTCGCCGTCTCTAAACACCAATGTGGTAGCTCCTGCCGCCCCTGCTCTCACGGCTTCATCCCGCTGATCGCAGCCCAGGGCGATCAAGTGAGCCATTCCCTTGATGAGAACCGCGCAGTCAAACGCGCTCAGGGTCAACTCCCCCATGTCAACCCTTTTTGCCTGGATATCGAAGGAAATGAACTTCCTTATACCGCTCTCGGTTAAGATTGCCCCCCGTCTAGTGTTCTCTACGCTCCCTTCCTTCACCAACTTTTCAAGAACGGTCCTCGTACTTCCCTCACCAACCCCCAACTCCTTGGAGAGAGCCTTTCTTCCTATTGGTCCCTTATTGTTGATGATCTCGTAGGCCTTCCAAATATGATAACCAGAGAACTTGGGAGTAGGGCCGCCCCCCGCGTAGGAGTTCAACCTCAGAGCCATCAAAGGATGGATAATACATCCATCCTAATAAATCATATGCAGAATTCCTTCAATATAATAGTTTCTTAGAGTAAATCATCGTTGTTAAGACCGATATCTGGAATTAGTCTCTAATCACCGTTAACTTTTTTTAGAAACCTTTATTATCATTATAAGCTTACGCTCTTTTGTATGCCAGACAACTCCGATCCCTTCATAATAATCGAGGATGTGACTAAGAGGTTCGATGGCACTCCAGTTCTCAGGAACATTAGTGCTGAGATACGCCCAGGAGAGGTACTTGGGCTTATCGGACGCAGCGGTTCTGGAAAATCAGTTCTCATTCACATGCTCCGGGGAAGTCCGGATTACAGGCCTGATTCTGGCAGAGTGCTATATAGAATAAGTCATTGCGATTCATGCGGCTGGATAGACATCCCCAATGGTAAGAATTGCACCATGTGCGGTTCTTCCACAAGTAAAATGGATATCGATTTTTGGGAACTCGATGATCGTAATCCTCTGAAACTTGCCATGAAACAGAGGATAGCTATCATGCTGCAGAGGACATTTGCACTCTACGGCGAGATGACCGTTATCGAGAACATCTTCGAGGCCATGGGAGAAGGGGTTGAAGAGAAGAATAAAGTGAACAGGGCAATTCAACTACTGAAACTTGTGGACCTGACTCACCGTACCATGCACATCGCCAGAGACCTCTCAGGGGGGGAGAAGCAGAGATGTGTTCTCGCAAGACAATTGGCCAGAGACCCAATACTCTTCCTGGCAGATGAGCCAACGGGCACGCTAGATCCCCAAACCGCCGAAATCGTGCACAAGACACTCATCGATGCGGTGAAGGATACTGGTATGACCATGGTTGTTACATCTCACTGGCCAGAAGCGATCAAGCTCCTTTCCGATAAGGCAATTTGGCTCGAGGAGGGCGAGATAAAGGACCAGGGTGATCCGATCAAGGTCACCAATAAGTTCATGGAAGGGTATGAACTCACAACCGATCATGAGGTCGAGATGGGTAACCCCATCATCCGGGTGGAACATGCCAAGAAGTACTTCTACTCCATCCAGAGGGGAGTAATAAAAGCCGTTGATGACGTCACTTTTAATGTCGCCGAGAAAGAAATTTTCGGTCTTGTGGGTCTTAGCGGTGCTGGAAAGACTACTCTCTCGAAGATGATTGCTGGCATTCTCGATCAAAAGTTGGTAGCAGGAAGGATCGAGAAGGACCTCAGTATCACTGTTGGTGCCACGGAGACCAGTTCTGACACATACATCCAACCCGGGGCGCATGTAAGAATCGGAGATATTTGGGTCAACATGTCCGAGTACGGACCAACTGGAAGAGGAAGGGCGACGCCTTACATCGGGCACCTCCACCAGGAATATTCCCTATATCCATTTGACACGATACTGCAGAATCTAACGGTATGTATAGGAATGAAGATGCCCGCAGAGCTGGCAAAGATTAAGGCCATCCAGGTTCTGAAGGGTGTGGGCTTCACAGATAGAGAGGTAGAGCGCATACTATATGCATACCCAGATACGCTGTCGGTAGGCGAGAAGCAGAGGGTGGCACTAGCCCAAGTGTTGATCAGGGAACCCCGGATCACCATCCTTGATGAGCCGACAGGAACAATGGACCCCATAACCAAGATGGCGGTCGTTGACTCGATTCTTTCCGCCAGGAAGGAGCTCGGTGAGACCTTCTTGATTGTGAGCCATGACATGGACTTCGTTCTCAATGTATGCGACAGGGCAGCTCTCATGAAGGACGGAAAGATCGTCGCATTGGGTGACCCTGAGGAGATCATCCCCCACCTCACCGAGAAAGAAACCAAGATCATGTTCGGTGGCGGTGTTGAGGCTTGAAGTCGCGGATCGGCCGACATCTGAGTTTTGTCGAATGCAGGGAGACCAGGGGACTGGGTGTAGGCGGGGGTCTTGCCCAGAGGGCAACCATCTCGGAGAGCGGTAGGGACGTTGTGGCAGTGGCAATGGGCCCCGGAAAAAGACATATTACCAAGCCCGTCTGTGAGATAACATATGCATTGAGAGAGGAGGGCATAGATACTTCGGTCATCGTGATAAATGCCGGGTCAGGAGTACCGGCGGATGCACCTGATGTCAGTACAGGATCCCTTTTTGGATTGGATCCTATCGAGGTTGCTCGAATACAGCAATTCAACCTTGCACTCATACATCTGGGTAATGTCAAGAATCACATCATCTATAAGGCCAGGCTCATCCTCAGAAATGTGGATATTCCAGCCGTGATCGTCTGTCAAGCGCCAGTGGACTTCGAGGACTTTGCCAATATCGGCGTCAAGACGCGGTATGTCATGCCCAAACCTGAACATACTGGAACAAAAGGAAAGATCATGGATATCGTTACCGGTGTGGTTCGAGGGGTCACCTGCCCCCAGAACAAGCTGGACGAGATCGTTTCCAAAATCAATAGGAATCTCGAAGCGACAAAGAAATAGTCGATTTCGATCATTCAAGGTCGAATCCAACAAGATGCGTCCAGTGCTTGGTATTCTCGTAATCCATCAGGCATCGGATGTGGTGATCGCTGAGAGTGGATATGCTTCCTGATGCCACTCTTGCGACGCCATCGATATCTTCGATATACTTGAATTCCAGGTTTGGCATCACAAATATGGGATCCCCCTCTACCTCCAAATGCGTGTAGATAACGAAATCTTCGGATAGGAAATGGACATCCTCCTTTCCCATCAATTGGCTCCTCTTCTCTTCATTCACGAACTCGCCAATGATGTTGCCCTTCTCATCCACCATGATCAAGGGCTGGGAATCTCCCAGGACAATGGTGTCCGACTCGAATACTATGACTATGGAGATATCCCTGCTCAATGATTCCCAGACTCCTAGATTCCTGAATGGCATCAGCCCGCCCGCAGCGCCATTGGTCTCAGCTTCCCTCTCCAGTTGAACGATTTTCTCCTTAAGTTGAGGGTCAAGAAAGATCATATCGATTACCCCCGGTAGTTGTCTAATTCTAGCTTCGACTTGGGTAAGGATGTCTTCCCTGTCCATCGCCTCTGGAAGATACTGCCGATTAATAAAGATATCATCGGATAGATAATGTATCATTCGTCCAATAAAATAACAGAAAGAGATGAACACGACAATTGCCTCATTGAAATACTCAAAATTACGAATTCGTCTTTGCTCGAATACAACGAGGACAGGTTCTATTGCGAAAGTTTGAGGTCCTAGTGAGAAACCTCTTTCTTACTTATTCCAACCTCGAAAATCATGATTTCCCATCCAGCAAATATGTGGAGGGAAAACATATTTAGTTCCGCTCGCAATGCTGGATGTGCATATGATCATCACTGTCAATGGAAAGGTCATCGAGGCGGATGATAATGCTGTTCTAGGTGAAGTGATTAAAGATCAAATCCATCATCCTGGCTCGAAGATCGCTATCGTTAGATCTGCGGACCTTGTTAAGAAAGAGACGACCGATTTCGAGCTAGTTACTTCCAAGGGATCCATGATACTCAGGTTAAATGATTCCCGTTTTGCCCACATTGTAGAGGATCTGATCCCACAAATCGTTGGTCTGGCCATAAGGTGGCGAACCTCCAAACTGCTGGCAATAGGGTCCTTTGGTACCGATATAGAAGTGACCAGAGGGTCATTCAGGTTCAAGCGATACGATTGTTTCTTCTCCCTGGGGGGATTCGACAGCACCACATCGTACTTCATGGTCGCCAAGGTCGATCACCAAGGTCAATACGGTGTCGATGGAGGGGTGTTTGGAAGGATCACCAGGGGAAGACACCTTCTGAAGGAACTTGATGAGGGCGATAAGATCCTGGAAATCAAACCTATTGTATTGGAGATGAAAGAGAAGGACGCCTTCGTGACCGATGATCTCGGAATCAAGCTTGAGGATGGCATGTCCATAGAGACACATGTTTCGGTGTCCCTCTCTCCCCAGTCCCCGGTGAGTTCTGAGCACTTCCTGGTGCTTTCAAGGAATGGACATATTCCTATCACCGAGACAACCTCTACATACAATGCATGCTCAAAGAACCTGGATGTCTCATTGATGGCCGAGAAGGTAATGGTCAGGGACGCGAACATCGTTACCGTGAGGCACGATGGTGCGGGCGAGGGAAGAGTCTACTTTTACAAGGTGAGGAGGCAGCTCAACCCCTCTCATTCTCTGGTAGGGGAAGTCGTGAATGGGAGGGAACTGATCCGATTGGTAGGGATGGGGTCCGATGTTACCGTTACCACCGACCCTCCCCGAATAATGACCATAGGGATGACCCAGAGTCAAGGTCAAACTTTCCTTGAGAACATGGGGTATACACAGGTAAGGACTGGTCTGGAGAACGACGATTCTATCATCGTTGAACAGGAGCCAGAACTTACAATGGACGTTATCGGAGGGAAGGAGGTCGAGACCTTCGGCGTACCCGCGGACGCAATCAACGAGTGGGAGTTCTCGGAGGATATCTCGCCCAGGGCCGTCCACTATATCAGAAAGATCACTGGTCTGAACCATAAGCCAGTGGGAACATTGAAGGTGCATTTCACCTACCCAGGAATGCCCCTTATTACTTTCGAGGGCAACCAGAAGGAAGGGTTGAATCTGATTCCCGAGAAGAGTTTTGGCCAGGTCTGCAGAAAGGGCGAGATAGGAGTCACAAACCAGTCTCGGCCACAGAAAGGTTTGATAGGGATGAGGCTTGACGATAGTGATGAGTTCGGTCCCACGGGAGAGGAGAGATATGGCACCAACATCGTGGGAAGCATAGTCAGCCCCCTCGAGAGAATGATGAAGAATATCAAGGACGGTGACGTAATATACGTCAGGGAGGTTCCTGCTGAAGGAGAGGAGGAAGGATGAGCGAGGAGACCGAGACAAGGTTGATCGTGGTCGCTCCCGATTCAGAGATCACCCCAGACCATGTTACGCGGTTCATACACGCGCTGGAACTCCCCATCACCGTTAAGGAGACCTGCTACGGCGCCATCATAGAGGGCAAGAGGGAACTGGTCAGGAAGGCGCTGCAGGAGGTGAGAAAACTGGATCCAAATCGTATCTGCTCAAAGATCAGGGGGTTTCCCATGGGAGACATGAGGAGGTGTCGTGCTCACCATGGATCCCGTCCAGGCTTTCCTCAGCTGGAAAAGGAATGGGAGCTCCTACCGCTCATCGCAGAAGGACTCAGGTCGGCGGAGCGGGGTGAGAAGATCGAGGAACCGGAGCGCAAGGTAAAGCTGCCTGTGAAGGAACTCAAGAAGATCGTTGAAGAGGTTTCACAATGAAGATATTCATAGACCCTCCAAATAGCCTGATACTCTATGATCTGGTGGAGAGATTTGGGCACGAACCGCTCAGTACAATGGGTGCACTGAGGGAGAAGGTCAACACCCTGGAGATGGATTCACCACCATTGAACATCACTCACGAGGATGTCCAGAAAGGCTTAAAATATGCAGGCATCGAAGTACCCTCTGGGATTCGTGGGAGGCTGGCGGTCTTTGGACCGTTGGTGGACGAGGCCGAGGCCGCCATAATAATGGAGGATCCGCCCTATGCCTTTGGTTGCGTGGGCTGCCACCGGACCACTTTGATGCTGAAGTACCTGATAAGGAAGAGGAACATTCCCTTGCTGGAAGTCAAATATCCGACCAGTGAGGACGAGGCAAGGACCATGGTAGGGAAGATAAAAGAATTCTTGGAGGGCCTATCATGATCAAAATCGCGCAGCTATCTTGTGGTGCGGAGTATAGTGGTGTGCAGTCGGAGATAGAGAAAGCGGCCAACAGCGTCGGGGCGAAGATGGTGTACCCAGACATCGACTATGAAGAGATTGACCGCGCGGTGGAGGAGTTTGGATTCGATCCCGCCTCACCCACTCTCCGCATGATGATCGCCAGAGCCATGCATCTGGTAGAGGGAAGATACGATGCGGATGCGGTGTTCATAGCTACCTGCTTCCGATGTGCCGAGGGTGCCCTCATAAGGAACGAAGTAAGGCGATTCGTGCAGGAAAACTCCCGGTTACCCGTTGTCACCTATTCTTTCACTGAGAGAACCAAAGCCGGTCAGCTGCTGACCAGGATGGAGGCCCTGGTCACCATTGTGGAGAGGAAGGAACTCCTGGCCAGGGAGCGTCAGGTGGGCTTGACCGCTGGTATCGATTCCGGATCTACCACCACCAAGGTATGCATCCTCCGGGACAATGAGATCATCGGGAAATATTGGCTTCCGACAGGTGAGGTCTTGAACTCAGCCGATACCAGTTATGAGAAGGCGCTTGAGATGGCCGGAGTAAAAGCCAGGGATATTGAGGCGATAGGTGTCACTGGCTACGGCCGTTTCATCATTGGAAAGAAGATGAAGGCCAAGCTTATCCAAGAAGAGCTAACGGTCAACTCAAAGGGAGCAGTATGGCTTGCTGACCGTCAGGAGGGAGAGGCCACCATCATCGATATCGGGGGAATGGACAATAAGGCCATCACGGTCAGGGACGGCATACCAGACAATTTCACAATGGGCGGAATATGCGCCGGTGCCTCTGGTCGTTTCCTGGAGATCGTGGCCAAACGCCTTAGAGTAGAGATTGATGAGTTAGGCGCTCTCGCAGACAGGGGCGATTGGAGGAAGGTGAACATGAACTCCTACTGCTCGATCTTTGGAATACAGGACCTGGTCACCTCCCTGGCCGAGGGAGTTTCCATCGAGGATGTGGCAGCGGCTGCCTGCCACTCCGTAGCGGAGCAGGTGTATGAGCAACAATTGCAGGAGATCGATGTCAGGCAGCCAGTGATCCAGGTGGGAGGTACCTCGTTGATATCGGGCATGGTGACTGCGATAAAGGACATGCTAGGTCAGCAACCCATAGTTCCCAAAGACTCCCAATTCATAGGCGCAGCAGGAGCGGCACTTCTTTCTTCGGGGTTCCTTGAGGGTCAATGATGAAGGTAACTGTCGAGGGCCATGAGGATTGGGGGAATCAGAGCTACGATGAGCTCTTCCGGAGAATACTCTTGGACCTGGGCATAACCAGAATGGTCGATGAGGTCCACATGATCATCGAACCCGAGAACTCATTCTTCCTTATCTCCCTGAGGGTTCGCACCGCCACCGGTGCTAAGAGCGTATCTGAGGTAGCAAAGGTGGAGCAAAAACCAGAAGGGGCCATGCTGACAATTACTAACGAGCTGTACGCCCCCAGGTTACTGGCAATGCTCTGGCGAGACTATGGGAGGCAGAGGGTCGACCAACTCTCAAGGTTCGAGCTTATGGTCAGAGGGGTAAAAGCAGAAGAGCTGGGTGAGAAGATGCTAGACCCCGGAGAGGAGCTCAAACAGAAAGTGCTGGATGCCGTATGGAGGCTTCTTCCAGAAGGCCTGAAGGTAAGGCACAACATCTATTCTGAGGGCGTATTGACCATTGCGGCCACTGAGCATACTATGAAACAGGATTGGAAGGATTTGGCCGAGAAGATACATGCCGAGTTGGAACTCGGAAGGGAGGCGGTCTGATGTACGAGGTCATGATGTTCGACGGCGGCGTCTACCGAATCAAAGAGTTCTACGAACTCGTGGAGGACGTGGGGGGTTTCATAATCCAAAAGAGCCAAGCCCAGCAGACCATCACAGTCACCCTCGCAATCCCTGAAGAAGAGAAAGTGGTCATCGAAAAGAAATCCGAGGAGCTGGGTGGAAGGCTGATAAACGTTCCCCTTGCAGGCACGGAGATCGCCGTGGTGGCCCCGACCTTGGGAAGGCACCATATGCCACACCCGGTCTGCGATATCGCCGAGCATCTTCGTCGCTACGGGGCCATAACCGTGGTGATGGGACTGGCAAGGGGAAAGGGCCGGAAGACGGCACAGATAACCGCCGACGAGAAGAGGATCATCGAGGAGTACGACGCAGCTGTTTTCGTACTTGGCAACTTCAAGGACTGCATTGTTGAAGAGAAGGTGCGCTTGTTCGAGGAGATCGAGATCCCAGTTGCTGTGGTTTGTGGTCCTGAACTGGAAGAACTTCCTTCTTGCGAGGCCCTGGTTTGCGGCATAGGTCGCAAGGCAGAGAGGATGCGACGCGCTGAAGAAATCGAGAAACTTGAGGAAACCGCTCAGGCTGTGGAGAGGATCGTTCGGAATCGTCGTAAGGAGTTGGATGAGGATCCCCTTTTCGTCCATCCAGCTGAGATAAAACAGGCCATCGAGGATCTGGAACCCGTTCAGGACAACCTCAGACCGGCCCCCATCGTGCTGCACTTGAATGGCCTCCGGGTGAAGATACCCTACGCGGAATGGAGAGATACCCTTTATGAAGTCGAGATCTACGGCAGGAAACTGGGTGAGATCGCCAATATCCGGGATGCCAGCTTGACGGGCTCGACACTCATAGAGATTCTCACGAAATGCGAGGTAGAGGATAGAGACCGCAAGATGTCCAGCTGACTCCACAGAAATTCTTAAGTCCTTTCCAACAGCTGAGGTTATGGGGGTTAAATGAAAGTCCTGGGAATCTCTGGAAGTCCGCGAAAGGAAGGAAACACAGAAATCCTTGTCAAGAAAGCCTTGGATGCAGCAAAGGCCAATGGTGCCGAAGTGGAGTTCATTGGTCTGGCTGGTAAAGATATCAAGGGGTGTATCGCCTGCCCCGACTGTGGCAAGAACGGTAAGTGCGTGATTGAAGACGACATTCAAACCATATACCCAAGGATGGAGAAGGCGGACGTCATCATACTGGGAACCCCAATCTACTTTGGCCAGATGACGGCTCAGACCAAGACTCTGATGGACCGGACATACTTCCTCCATAAAAGTGGAGGGAAACTTAGAGGCAAGGTGGGTGGGGTAATAACCGTCGGAGGAAGGGCTGGGCACGACTTCACCGCAGTAGCCCTCATGGAATGGTTCACGATACTGGGCATGTTGCTTCCGGGGAACTCCTTTGCGGAGTCCATGTCCCGAGAGAAGGGAGCAGCGGCAAATGATGAGAATGCGGTCAAGGCGGTTGAATCTCTGGCCATTAGGATGATGAATCTAAGAGAAAAGCTCGAATGATCGATGCCAGTCGTGTGAATTGCATCGACGAAATCGAGGAGGCTGCTCGTCAGTGACGATCGGATCGTATATATTAATACTGCAGCTGGAGCGAGAATATTCCATGATCGTGGGCTCACTGGGAATGGTCCCATTCCCCAAGGGCAGGTATGCCTATGTGGGCTCGGCCATGGGAGGTTTGGAAGCAAGGCTGCGGAGACACTTCTCCACCAGTAAAAAGAGGAGATGGCACATAGATTACCTACTTGAAAAGGGAAATGCTGTCCAGGCTTTCTATATCCCTTCTGAACATAAGTTGGAGTGCTTCCTGAACAAGTTGGTATCGATCCTTCCTGGGTCACTGCCTATTAAGGGATTCGGGGCCTCCGACTGCACCTGTCGAACCCATCTTCATCAAATCTCAGAAGAAGGATACCGAGATCTTATCACCATGTTCGGGAAGGATCTCACCTGGTTCGCCTGGGACCTTCTTGACGAGGGTTAGGAAAACCTATTTCGGGAGGGGATTCGGTATACTTTCCTAATGTTGCTTGGAGTCGCAGGATTCTCGAACCAGGGGAAGACCGAGCTGGTCATCAGGATCGCATCAGAGCTTTCCGCCAATGGATACGAGGTTGTCACCATCAAACATGCCCATGAGGGAGATCTACTTCCTGCCGGAAAGGACACCACCAGGCATCTTGCAGCAGGTGCCAAGATTTCCATCGCGGTATCACCAGATGGATCCGCCCTTTACTTACAAGAGGGATCCCTTGAATCCTCGCTAGAACTTGCCAAGAAAGTATCCTCACCCGATATTATTCTTGTAGAGGGTTTCAAGGGTAGCTCAATTCCAAAGATAGTCCTGGGAAACGCAGACGCACAGGGCAAGATCATTGCAAGAGGGAAAAGTCCCGATGATGTCTTCGATTCTGCTATGGCCTATATTGAACGAGGCATTAGCATCGAAAGGACATTGAACAAACTTCCAGGTTTGGATTGCGGGGGCTGCGGATTCGAGAACTGTCGTGGTTTGGCCGAGGCATTGGTCGATGGAAAGGCCGATGTCAATGATTGCACGAAACAGCATACGGGAAGAACACTCATCAAGGTTGACGGGAAGATATTGCCCCTGGGGCCGTTCGTGGACGAGATAGTGACCAACACCATTCTTGGTATGGTTTCCTCCCTCAAGGGTGGGGAGAGTGCGGGAAGCGTGATCATTGAGATTGATACCTCGATGGAATAGGGGTTCAGCGACACCCATTGATGATCTCTAATCCCTGAAGAGAACATTCCAAAGGATATTCTTGATTCCAGACTTCCTTTGACCACAATTCAGTGAATCCTATGAGTTCTGGAGATCTTTTCAATACCGTAAATGCTTAAATTCACTCATATTACCTCGAAATCAAAATAACCGGTAGAAAATCCCATTTCTAAGTAAAAGATGGGGTTTACAATGATGATGGGACTCCCTTAATAGGCTTCTTCCTTTCCATTACCCAAGGTATTTATACAAAGCTTCACGTAATAACATTGCCCGTGGCGGAAAGCGTCTGGCAAAGTAGGAAAGGACCTGCTGAGATTAACATTGAAGCAACCTTATCCGAACATCATCAGAGGCCTGGAAACCTCGATCCGAACCGGATATCCATCGTGCTCCGATGGACAGGGTAAGGACTCATCTGAGCACCCGATCACCCGAAAGGGTTGAAACGGGCCGCGGATGGAGATGAGCGGTAGACAATGAACCGAAAGTCATTTTGTGGAATGACCAAGGTCATGTCGCTGATTGACCATTCGCCCGCTAACTCGGGCTATTTTCTTAGTATTACTTTATTATTCGAACTCATTTCTCATCGCTCTATAATATTCGAAAAAGCATTCCGAATATCATAATAGTCTTAGGTATATTGCCATCTCGATAAAATAAATCTCAAACAACGTTTTAATCGCTTCCAGTCAACCTCGTTTTCGGGAGATTTAAAATAGGATAAACAGTATGGGCTGATGTTCTTATAGTCACCCTATAGGAGGGTCTCGGATGGTAGCAGTTGAGGACTCGATTCAGAAGGTTCCGGCCTCCGTGGTGAAGAAGTTAGAGGCCGCCATTGGTAAGGAAAATGTCAAGATCAGCAAGTTCGAGAGATTACTCTACAGTCACGACCTCGCCCCGCTGCCCAAGGAGGTACAGCTGGGCTTCAAGAATGTTCCGGATATCGTGGTGAAGCCATGTTCGACGGAACATGTACAGAAAATCGTGAAGATCGCCGCTGATGCGGGCATGCCGGTCACTCCCAGGGGAAGTGCGACCTGGGGACTTGGTGGGGCAATGCCTGCTTTTGGCGGGATACTCATCGATCTCTCTGGCTCCCTGAACAAGATCATCAAGATCGACAAGGATAACCTCTGTGTCACTGCCCAGGCTGGAGCAACCTGGAAGGAGGTGTATGAGGCCTGTCTCGAGCAGGGACTTCTGCTGGGTGCCTACCCAAGCAGCTTCCCCAGCGCTACATTGGCAGGATGGATATCGACTGCTGGCATTGGTATTGGTGGATACAAGTACGGGTCGGCGGGTCATGAGATCCGCAACATGAAGGTTGTCATGCCAGATGCCACAATCATCGAGACCGGTTTCGACAAGGTCTGCGACAACGGATCTGGTTACAACCTCAACTGGCTGATGGTTGGTGCAGAGGGGACATTGGGCGTTATCACAGAGGTCACTTTCAAGCTAGAGCCAGGTCCAGAGGTCATGAGGGCGCTGGCTTATGAGCTACCTTCGGTGGAGGCCATGGGGGCACCCCTCATGGAGTTGTGCCGTTCAAGGATCGTCCCGCTCCACATTCAGTTCTATGATGGTGCGCACTTCGAGATGCTTCGAAAGGCTGGAAAGCACGCACCGGAGGTCACATCCCTACTCACTCTTGAGCTAGAGGGAGACGAGGCCATGGTGAATCATGAAGAGGCAGCCATTGATGCTTTGCTGGTGGAGAAATACGGGGCAAAGAAATTGAGCCCCGAGTATGCCGAGCATGAGTGGGAGGAGCGCTGCTATGAGTTCCGGGCCAGGGAGATGGGGCTAGGTCACATCCCGGGTGAGGTTGTGGTGCCCTTGATTGACTTCTCAGAGTTCACCCGGAAGACCCTCGACCTGATGGATGAGTTCAAAATGCAGGGCGGTATGACTGGAATGGTTGCGGATCGCAACACCGTCATGTTCATGCCCTATTACTTCTTTGATCCATCTGATCCATTATCGATGACTTCATTCGCCTTCAACAAGAAGTTCGCTGACCTATCCATGAAGTATGGAGGTCGCTCACTTGGCTTTGGTATGTTCTTTGCTTCCACACTCAAGCCCATTAGGGGAGAGGGTGCCAAGTACATGAAACGGATCAAGGATGCCGTCGATCCGAAGGACATAATGAACCCAGGAACCCTTCTTGCCACCGTCACCAGGCAGAACATCACCATCCCAACCCAGCTATTCAACATGGGAATGCTTATGATGGCCACCGCCAAGAAGATGATCCCCCGGGATGATGTGGTCGGAGAGAAGGCTAGGCAATACGAGACGGAGAGGGCTAAGAAAGAAGCCCATGAGAGGCGCTGAAGCCTCTCCACATCTCCTTTATTTCGTACCTATTTGAGATACTTCTCTGGATCCTCGTCAAACTTGACCTTGCACCCGTGGGCACAGAAGTAGTAGGTCTTATCCTTGTACTTCGACTTCCACTGGGCCGAGTCTTCGTCAACATCCATCTTACATACAGGGTCTACAGCCATTTTCTTGCTCCTCCTTTTACCTTTTATCTCTGGAGTGTACCTTCGAAGAAGTGCAGCGTTGGAGACTACAGATACTGATGACATTGCCATTGCGGCGGCGGCTATTATTGGGCTAAGCAGAATTTGAAAGAATGGGTACAGAACACCGGCAGCAATGGGAATGCCAGCACTGTTGTAAGCGAAAGCCCAGAATAGGTTCTGCCTGATCTTCGTCATGGTCCTCTTTGAGAGCTGAATCGCCGCTACAACATCCCTCAGGTCGTCCTTTATGAGGACAATGTCTCCTGTCTCGACGGCCACGTCCGTTCCGCTCCCTATCGCTATACCAATATCGGCCTGGGCAAGAGCTGGTGCATCGTTTATCCCATCCCCGACCATGGCCACGACGTGACCCTTCTCCTGGAGCTTCAGGATCTCTCCAGCCTTGTCCTGGGGATAAACCTCTGCCAACACATCATCGATGCCCACCGAGTCAGCGATTGTCCTGGCAGTCCTCCAGTTATCACCCGTGAGCATGATGACCTTGATCCCCATGCTCTTCAGCTCGTTGACGGCCTCCATTGAACCCTCTTTCACCACATCTGCCACACCAAGGACGCCTTTTGGTCTCCCAGCTTCTGAGATGATCATGACGGTTCTGCCGTTCTCTTCAAGCCTTAGAACCTCATTCTCCATCGGTCCCAGTGGGATTCCATATTCTTCCATCAACCGTCGGTTTCCCAGCAATACCTCTGAATCTCCCACCTTGGCTTTCACACCCCTCCCTGGTAGATTGGTGAAGTCGAAAGCATCGGGCACCTCGATGCCCATCTCGGCCGATTTTCGAAGAACAGCCTCTCCAAGCACATGGCCGGAACCCTTCTCCACAGCGCTGGCGAGTTCAATCAATTCTCTGTCTCTGATATCGTTTGGGATGATGTCTGTGACGACGGGCTCTCCCTTGGTGATCGTTCCAGTCTTGTCGAAGATCAAAGTGTCGATACGACCTGCCAATTCCAGAGCCTCTCCACTCTTGATCAAGATTCCATTCTCGGCACCCTTTCCGGTTCCCACCATTATAGCCGTGGGGGTCGCCAAACCCAAGGCACATGGACAGGCTATCACCAGTACTGTTATGAATATGGTGAGGGAGAAGACGAACCTGGGAGTCTCTATGAAGAAGAAGTCGTAGCCGGCCAAGTACCATACCAAGAAGGAGACAATCGCAATGAGGATGACCACCGGAACGAAGTAAGCCGCAACCCTATCAGCAACTCTCTGAATGGGAGCTTTCGTGCTCTGTGCATCCTCCACAAGCTTGATTATCTGGGCGAGGGCCGTGTCCTTTCCCACTCGGGTTGTTCGGACCTTCAGAACACCGTTCTGGTTGATCGTGGCTCCCACGACATCGTCTTCGACTCCCTTCTCCACCGGTATGCTCTCCCCAGTGATCATGCTTTCATCCACGGATGAGTGTCCTTCGATCACCTGACCGTCGGCGGGAACCTTCTCTCCAGGCCTGACCATGAAAACGTCACCGACTTCTAGGTCTTCGACTGGAACTTCCATCTCCTCACCGTCCCTGAGCACGGTGGCGGTCTTCGCCTGAAGACCTATGAGTTTCCTGATGGCCTCCGATGTGCTCCCCTTCGCCCTGGCTTCCAGGTACTTTCCCAGGAGTATCAACGATATGATGAGGGCAGAGGTGTCATAGTATACATTTGGAAAGGCCACTGCTCCGGGGAAGAACGTCACGGCCACACTATAGATGTAAGCGGCTGATGTACCGGTCGCGATCAAGGTATCCATGTTGGCGGTCTTGTTTTTGAGGGCCTTCCAAGTTCCAATGTAGAACTGATATCCAGCGACGAATTGGACAGGTGTGGCCAGCAGGAATAGGACCACATTTCCAAATTCTCCTATGAAGTGGGCATCTCCCAGAGCTGTGAACTCGAAAAGCATTGAGAAGACGAAAGTCGGAATGCTGAATACCAAGCTGAAGATCAGCATGTTCTTCTGGCGGATCATGATCCGCTTTCTTTCCATCCTCTCACTGTCAACAGTCTCAGTCTCAATGACCTCGTATCCAGCAGCTTTAATGGCTCTCTTCATCTCCGCAATGGTCACGGTTCCCGGATCATAATTGACCCGCACCTTCTCCGTTGCAAGGTTGACGACGGCTTCGTTCACCCCTTCAAGCGAGAGCAGGGCCTTTTCCACGGTCTGGGTGCAAGAAGCGCATGTCATTCCACCCACGGAGATGGTGACTTGATCCTCGGTGACGCCGTATCCTGCCTCGACTATGGATTCTTTCAGTTGTCTTGCGGAAACCAGGTCCGGGTCGTACACCACCGACGCCTTCTCTGTGGCGAGGTTGACAGAGGCATTATCCACGCCTTTGAGGTCCACTAGCGATCGCTGGACTGTGTCCACACAGGAAGCGCAGGTCATTCCGGTTATACCGAAAGAAGCCTTTTTCTTCTCTTTTTCTTTCTTTCCCTCGCTGTTCAAGGCCTCTGTCATCCTGAAAGATTCAGATTAAGACCTAATTGAAACTTTTCATGAACGTTGTCTCTTTGGTAATTATGCGTCAATCAGAAGATATTGGAGGCTAGGAATGTTAAACCTTGTAATCTGTTCGGGGAAAAAAGTTAGCATACAGTGGAAAAATCTATATTTATCGGGGTTCAATGTTCCCTCCATGAATTTGGACGGCACGGACGTCAACATTTTGAAGGTTCTTCAGACCAACGGTAGGCTGTCCTTCCGTCAGATATCTGAAAGGGTCAAGGTGAGCGTTCCAACAGTGAGTAACAAGATCTCTAATATGGAAAATCTTGGTGTAATCAAGGGTTACCAGGCGGATCTTGATACCGAAAGGTTGGGGGAAATCAGTGTCATACTGACCATTAAGGCCAAGCCGTCCGAACTTAGGCAGGTGGCTGAATATTTCAATGAGGACGAAAGAGTAAGGAAGATCTTCGTTCTCAGCAGTGGCCGACTTCTGATGGTATGTACATTCACCGAGTCACACAGAATCAACGAATTTGTCAGTCAGCTCGGTAACTTCTCCGAGATCATGGAGTATGATATAGCCAACATTGTGAGCGTGGTTAAGGAGAACCATAGAGCCTTGGTAGAGATGGGTGCATCGGTCATCCTCCAATGCGCCCAATGCAAGAAGGATATCTGGGAGGAAGCGATAAAGATCAAGATCGATGGGAAGGACCATTATCTCTGTGGTAATGAATGCGCCAAGTCATTCCAGGAGAAGCAGGAAAGAGGACGAGCCAAGGCTTGAACTCAATCCAAGAGGGCAATGGCCTCGATCTCGATAGATGCACCCAGTGGTAGCGAGGCAACTCCCACAGTAACTCTGGCCGGAGCGTTCGACACATGAAAAAATCTTGAGTAAGCCTCGTTGACATCCTTGAATCTTGAGATGTCGGTGATGTAAAGGGTGCACCGGATCACTCGCTGGATCGAAGTTCCCGCTTCCTTCAAAACGGCCTCCAGGTTTTTCAAACAGCGTTCTGTCTGTGCTTCAACGCCTGATTCAAGCCCTCCGGTGGAGGGCTCAATTCCTATCTGTCCTGAGGTGAAGACCATATTATCGACAACGATGGCTTGGGAATAGGGTCCCACTGGTTCTGGGGCATCTCGGGTATGAACGGTTCGAATATCCGATCTCATTCCATCAACCCATGAAGTTATGTTCCAGCCGGTGAAAAACATTCCGTCAAGCTTCATGGTCCACAAGTTCTTTCGATATAATCTGGAAGGAAGGCTATAGAATCAATTATGCTCTCAAGGCCTTCTTTGATCCAACCACTCTCATCGCAGGACCCAGTAAGCACGCCAACGAACTTCGTTCCCGTGGATCTTGCGCATTCTAGGTCCATGCAATGATCACCTACTAGAAGCGTCTCACTTGGATCGACACCCAGTTCCTGCACCAATCTTCTAAGGGCTAATCCATTGGGTTTGGCCTCCCACCAAGGGAAATCATCCCGACATATCATGCACTGAATGAAGGATTCCAATGATGTCTTCTTGAGAACCTTGGACGCATATCTCCTGGAACCCCTTGTAAGCACTCCGATGGCTAGCCCTTTCTCTTTGATCCAGATGAGTGTCTTTCTTGCTTCCTTCACTTCTTCAACATCAGGTAATGCTTCCATTTCGATACTGGACAGTCCTCTCTCGATCTCTTCTTCGATCTCGAGGAGAACTCTTTCCTGCCCCTTCTGTAGAAGATACATTCTGGCCGATTCCATATTGCTGGAGACTGTCATGTCATTTGATAGTAAGGTTTCCGGTACTCCAGCTTCCTTGAATTGCCTTATGATCTCCAACTTCATCCTTGGAAAATCGATTGCACTATGGACTAGAGTGCCATCCAAATCAAATATGACTGCCTTGGGACATTTAGACAAGAGTTCGCCTCCGAGAAACAAATCATCGTCGTAACCAAAGTTGGTCACTTTAAATGCATTACTTTGCGAAATCCTTTGTCCTAAGAGCCCTCATCCTGATGATTCCATCCAGGTGAGAAATGCTTTCGATGATCTTCTCACCCATCAGTTCATCCTGGCCCCATTCAAGTTTTGCTAGAAGATCACAGCCATTGAGAAGAGTATATGTCTCGACCACTCCGTTCACAAGCTTCAAGCTCTTGCAGAGCTCCAAGGTCTTGTTTGGTGCTGAGTGGATGAGCAGATAGGCAAGCGGCATCTTCAATACCCTCCCCCTAACGAAGTCAATGGACCTTTCGAATCGGGAATTAAGATATTTCCATGATTAATATAAAAGGATACGTACCCTCGATGGATCAACCATCGATGGATCTGAACCCCCGGGCGGTCTCCCTTAAACCATCCTCAATTGAGGTGGCGAGATCGAAGTCCAGCAACTTCTTGGAATCACTGGCATCCGTGGTATGGTCGATACCGTATGGCTAGACCACGAGTCAGTAGATCAGGGTTTCATTATCTTCTCGTTTCAGTGCCTGGACTACATGCTCTCCAAGAAACCCAGACACCCCCATGATAAATGCCCTCAATCATTACTCCAGAGGTCCGCTATAATTCGTCAACGATAGATTAGAAAAAGGATTATTCTATAAAATCAAAGTGGATGCACAATATTTAGATGATGGCGGGAGCCAGATAATTTCTCTATTTGATAATATTTAAAATTAACTGTAGCATGCTCAAACACCTTTTTTATATCTACATTGCGAAAACTGGAATAAAGAGACTTAAAGTGATTGCGATGAAGAAGACAACAGCCGCTGTGATTGCCACCTTCGCGCTTTTCCTTGCGGCCTCGGGACTTATTGTCTCGGGGTCCCTTGCTTTCGGTTTTCCGGGAGCAACGGATGCCACAATGGACGACACTCAGGTTATACCCGGAAACTCTCCCCATGTCATACCTGGTAATTCTCCACACGTAATACCCGGCAATTCGCCTCATTCCATTGTGGATGTGACTTCCCTAGTAATCCCTGGGAACAGCCCCCATGGATGGACTTGGACGGACTGCCTTTCATATGTGATTCCTGGCAACTCTCCTCATTAAGGAGATCCTGAAACCACTTACTTTTCTATTCATTTCTTTCTTAAAATATTCAGGGTGCTATGATCTCTAATGTTTGCACGAGATCCCTTGTCAGATTTTCATGCTTCATTTTGGTGGCTATGTCCAAAGCTTCCTCGAAGAGCATGATGGCCTCCTTCTCATCGTTGTTCTCCAGGTAAACCTGACCTATCTCATATAACCAGTAACTCAGTTTGATAGGGACACCCAGCTTCCTAAGGATGGTGAGGCTTGTCTGAAACTCGTCCTTTGCCCATTCCCAATCGTTCTTCTTTGAATAGAGGTAGCCCCGGTACAGATGCATCGTGGATACCATTATTCTGTCATCTAGCTTTGAGAAGATATCTGAAGCCCTGTCGATCAATTCCTCGCTCTCGCCAAGAACTCCCATCTCCAGGTAGGAAGCGGCTGCATTGGAAAAGGCATAACCAAGTGTAATAAGGTCCCCTACGGACTGGGCGAGGTTTATTGCTTTTTCCTGGTACTTCAGGGAGTTGTCCATGTCTCCCAATGCTCTAAGATCGTTACCTAGGCTGGTACTCACCTTGGCAATCTCATTGGCATCACCGATTTTCTCTAAAACTAACAAAGCTTCCTTCTTGAACTTGATGGCCGTTTCATAATCGAGAAGATTCTCGTAGACCCTGCCAATTCCATATAAGGCCTTTCCTTCTCCCATCTCCTCACCGATAGAATGGGCTAATTCTCTTGATCTGTTGAAAAATTCAATGGCCAGGTCATTCTCCCCGATGCGTTCATGAAGCCCACCCATATCATAGAAGATATCCACAAGGGTGTGAACGTCATCACCCTCTTCAGCCAGCCTTCGCCCCTCTTGGAGGTACGTACTAGCCTGGGCGAATTCCCCTCTTCGGAGCATTATGGACCCCACCCTCCTATTGACATCTGCAATTATCCTTCTGTCTCGTTCTGCTGAGGCCAGTTTCAGGATCTCCTGGAAGTGATGAACGGCCTCATCCCAGTCCCCCTGTATGTCCCGAATCTGCCCCCTCAGGGTCAGAAGTTCCATTCGATCATCAGGTGATACATCATGGCAGGTCTCGAGCACCTGCCCGACAAGAGGGGCGAATGGTGCTGCGTAGCCCTTGGCTATTATCATCCTGCCGTGGGCGGCAGCTATGCGTATGGCCTTCTCTTCATCCCCAGCACTCAGGCTGTGATAGAGAGCCTCAACGTAGGCAGGTACTGATGAGTCCTCAAGGTAGAAGCTGGACGCGGCTCGGTGAAGTGCGATTCGTTGCTTCGGCCTCAGTCGAGAGTAGAAGAACTCACGGACGAGGTCGTGCATTCCGATCAGCCTTCCTATCGCCTCCTGGAGCAGCGATTTGGACAGTAGCCCATCTAAGGTATCGTAATCCACCATGTAGTCCTCATAGCTCATGTCCTGAGTCCGTCTGCCACCATCCTTCTCCAGCTCTTCTTCCATGATGAAGAAGGCATCCACAAGGACGGGATAACGGAACACACTAGCTATCTCCAGGATCCTCCTTTCAGTGAGATCAAGCTTGGAGTAGACCTCATGCTCAATGAACATTCGAACGTCTTTCCCAAGGTAACTTTGCGGATCATCGATGAGCTGGAGGAAGAGCGGGTGTCCGTTGGTGGCATTGTATATGGCCTCAATGGCCTTCTCGTGTATCGATCTCCCTGAGAGCATCTTGCCCGCGCTATCCCTGTCTAGGCCATGCAGGTTCATCTCCTCTATGATTCCTGTGACCACCTCGCTTCTATTGTAGAAGGTAGGGATTTCACGACTGGCTACTATAATTCTCACTCTCTCTAGAGGGGTCAATACTGCAATGAGGGCGCTAAGGAATTCAAGGACGGGAGGCTCGGATTTCTGGATATCGTCCACGATTAAGAGGATCTCCGATTCAGCAAGATCGCTCTCGAGTATTGCACAGACCTCCCCCACCTTTGGAATCTCAGTCTGAGCGAGATATCTCTCCAATCCCTTTCTACCCAGGTGTGAGAGGAACTCTGCTAAGGGTCCCAGGAGTATCTTGAGGGTTATCCACTCGTGGACCTTATACCAGAATAGGTTGGTGGAATCCCTGATCTCCTGTGCGAATTTGGCTAGGAGGGTGGTCTTTCCGATCCCTGCGATTCCATGGACCACAAGCAGTCTCTCAGTCTCCGAATTCATGAATTCTTGGAGCCTCTTGATTTCTTGAGTCCTTCCAAAGAATGTTCTGACGGCTGGTTTGCGATCTGAATAATCGACGTACCTTCTCTCTTCCTTAATCTTTCCTTCATGGAACGCAGAACAGTTGAAGACTCCCCTTTCTACTCCTGAAGCCAGTTCTACAAGTGAGTAGCTCCTGGGAAGGTAAAGGTTAAGGCGGCCAACATCCTCCTCCCTTTCCACCCCATCGAAATCGATAATCCTGACGCGGATCGATTCGATATCCTCTTTGAGGGCCAAGCCCTCCTGAAATCCCAGGTGACTCAGGAAGTAGACATTGCGTACCCTTTGCAGACCTTTGATGTGCTTCACCTGAACCTCGATGAGGTCGTCCTTGACGAGTTCATTGAGGAATCTCGAAACATTGTTCCTACCTACCCCGACAGCTTCGGCTACCCCATCCTGAGTCACAGCCTCTGGGGATGCCGAATCCTGAAGATATCTATGGTGGCTCAGGAGATGAAGAATGATCTTCTCCTTGGATGTGAGAAGATTCTTCCTGGTCCGCCGGGTCACGCGACTTTATCATCGTTCATAGAAAAAAAGATTGCTGAATCAAAAGTAGCATGCTCAACACGGTTTTATATACCGTTAAAGCGGAATTGAGTCCTAAGACGGAGGAATTTGGAATGGTTTCAGAAGGTATCACCTCTAAGATATCCCTGCTTACCGAAAGCTACCCCAGATATGGATTTGATGCTCTTTCGATGCTCATCAATACCGGATGGGATGCACTCTGCATCACTCGTCTGCATCCGGATTATATCACCAAGAAGTTCGGACTCAACAACATAAAATGTCAATGGTTGAGTACTCGCAAAGGAAAGGATATAATCTCACCAAAGTCCATGGGACAGCTGGTCAAGGCAGTAAAGGCTTCCTTGAAGAAGAGTGATTGCACCATCATTTTCCTAGATGGACTGGAGTACCTGCTGATGTGGAATGACATGAGCAAGGTGATCTCCACTTTAAGGGAGATAGACTCGGTACTAAGAAACAAGACCGCTGAGATGCTAATATGCATAGATCCTTTGACCCTGGAACAGAGGGATCTTGACAGATTGTTCTCGGAGTTCCCCCAGCACTCTGCTACCGAGGTGGTGGAAATTCTCACTACCGAACTACCTCAGCAAATCGACGAAGCCTTGCCAGGGACCGCTGATCGAACGATCGGGGATCTACTGAGATTAGGAGAATTGCATGCAATTCCATGACCAGGTCGTTCAGTTCCTCTACGAACCTGAGAAGCTTAGAGAAGTCATTGAAGAGTGAGAGGTATTCAATACCGTCAAGCATCACCACGCCGTTTCCTCCGTCACTGAGGAACGATGCTATTTTGCTTCTCAAGCGGGAAAGTTGGTGCGCCGGGATATTGCTCTCTCCGTGTCGCTCGCTGAGCCAGACCGACTTGAAGTCCCCAGTAACCCACATTCCCTGAACGATCTCAGGATGGTATCGGGATATACACAACATTTTACGACCCGTTGAGACGAAGTCACGGGCTATCGAAAAAGCTCTATCTGATCTTGGATTGAGAATGAGATAGATTCGGCCTAGGTCGAATGCATAGACGTCATTGTTTACACTGACATTGATGGATTCAACTCTTTGACATTCGGTCCTAGCGGCCATTGTCATTTTTGTATCACCACCATCCATGTCTTTTTTGGTATCCAAGACGCTGGGCTGGCTACGATATGAATCTATTAAAGCTTTTCCAAACAATCATTTACGCATGTCTTTAAGTGGATATGCCCAAAAATATCCAGACTGAGAATCTCTCTGCATAATGATAATGTCAATCCGATGAATCTTCAAGAGAGCGTTTTCTCGCTCATTATCACCTTTGTCTCTCCCTTTCTTGAGAAGGCGAGAGCCATATAGGGGGTGTTGTGAGAATAACCAATGTTGCCGTCTTTATCGATGGCAATCACACCACCTAGGCCGTCAACTCTTCTCTCCAAGTACTCGACCGCGGCGCCTGTGGCCTCCAAAGCATTGTAACCCCTCTCAACCAGGTCACAGACTCTCCTGGCAAGGGTCACCTTCATGATGGACTCTCCCCAACCAGTGGCCGATGCTCCTGCGGTAAAATCATCGGCGTAGGTCCCGCATCCGACCAAGGGCGAGTCGCCTATCCTTCCCGGAAGCTTATTTGGCGTTCCACCAGTGGATGTCGCGGCGGCTATCCTTCCTTTGTCGTCAATGGCTACTGCCCCCACGGTTCCCATTGTCGGACCTTCTTTCTCGAATATCATTCGACTAGTGAACGTCTTGTCAAGCTGTATCTTCTTCCATCGCTCCAATTCCCTGTCCATAAGTAGTTCCCTAGTGGAGACCGTTTCCATCCCTATTCGCCTGGCGAATAGTAGTGCACCTTTGCCAACAAGCATTGAATGTCTTCCATCTTCCAAGACTTCCCTTGCCAGTGACACGGGATGACGGATACACTGTACACTCCCAACCGCCCCCATTCTGAGATCAGTACCGTCCATGATCATGGCGTCCATCTCCACCTCACCGTTGGCGTTCAGGAAGGAACCGTGACCAGCATCGAAAGCGGGATAGTCCTCAAGCAGGCATGCCGTTCTCTCCACAGTGTCCAGGGCGGACATACCTTGCGAAAGGAGTTCTGTGCCTAGCTTGACCGCCCTCCGGCATCCATCTAGATGAGATCGATGTTTCTCCCTAGGGATATTCCATGCGCCACCGTGAACGATGATCGAGGGATCCATGTGTTGACCTAATAGTCATATATCGATAAATAAGGAAAGGAGTTTGGAAAAGGAGTTTGATCTCTAGCTGTTGCCGTTCAACTTGCCGTTCAGGTACTTATCGTACCCTGTAAGGTCAAGTAGGCCGTGTCCAGAAAGGTTGAAGACGATTACTTTCTCCTCGTTGTTCTTCTTGGCTTCAATGGCCTTGTCGATGGCTGCCTTGATAGCGTGATTGGTCTCTGGAGCAGGGATGATCCCCTCAGTCCTAGCGAACAGTACACCTGCATCGAAGGTTTCCATCTGGTCATAGGTTACTGGATTCACTACTCCCGTTTTTGTCAACAGACTTACCGTAGGAGCCATTCCGTGATATCTCAGGCCCCCGGCATGGATCGAGGGTGGAACGAAATTATGACCCAGAGTGTACATCATGAGCAGAGGCGTATAGCCTGCCGTATCACCATAATCGTATTCGAACCTGCCAGCGGATAATGAGGGTACAGACACGGGCTCCACCGCGATGATCTCAGTGTCCACCTCTCCCTTTAGCTTCTTTCCTATCATAGGGAACGTGAAGCCTGCGAAGTTGCTTCCTCCACCAGTGCAGCCTATCATGTAATCCGGTGTGATATCCAATAGCTCCAGCTGTTTGATGACCTCCTCACCGATGACCGTCTGATGCAGCATCACGTGATTGAGAACGCTTCCCAGGGAATAGTTGGTCTTGTCATCCTTGACGGCCATCTCTACCGCTTCGCTGATGGCCATCCCCAACGAACCAGGGGTGTTTGGATCCTTTTCTAGTATCTTTCTTCCAGCCTCGGTTCTGGTGCTTGGGGAAGGATAGACCGTCGCTCCGTAGGTCTCCATCACGTTTCGCCGGTAGGGTTTCTGATCAAAGGAGATCCGGACCATGTAGACCTCGCATTTCAGGTCGAACAAGTTGCAGGCCAAGGATAGGGCGGAACCCCATTGTCCAGCTCCGGTCTCGGTAGTCAAACGCTCTATCCCCTCCTTCATGTTGTAGTAAGCCTGAGGCACTGCTGTGTTGGTCTTGTGACTTCCAGTAGGGCTTAGATCCTCGCGCTTGAAGTATATCTTAGCAGGGGTATTGAGTGCCTTCTCCAGATTGTATGCTCTCTGAAGAGGGCTAGGTCGATTGAGAAGAATGTACTTCTCTCTCACCTCCTCTGGAATGTCGATGTATCTCTCCGTGGACATCTCCTGCTCAAGGAGTGCTTTTGGGAATATCACGGCCAGTTCCTCGGGTTTCATGGGTTCGTTTGTCTGGCCGTTCAATGGGGGCGCCAATGGCTCAGGAAGATCTGGAAGGATGTTATACCATCGCCTGGGTATGTCCTCGATTCCCAGTACGACTCTCTTATCGTCAACAAGTGGTGTCATGCTGGGGGAAAAGCCTCTGAAATATATAACACTTATGAACTTTAATGTATAATAATATGCAATGATTATTCAGAGAATATGGCCGCACGATCTGCAGGTGAAACCTCCCTCCTCGCCTTTGATGGGACTACCGCATATTGGACATAATGCATGCTCCTCCACGGTAAGCACCTGTCCTGGCTTGGAACCTTCACGATAAACGGTGATGCCTTTACATCTCAAGTTGTGAGCGAGGTGGAATATCTCCGATATCTCGTCCTCGGTGACAGACGATGGAAGATTTATGGTCTTGGACACCGCATTGTCGACCACCTCTTGAAAGGCTGCTTGTATCCTCACTTGTGCCTCCGGAGATATGTCCTGAGCAGTAACGAATAGTTCCCTAATGTCTTCAGGTATCTCCCTCATTCCTTGGATGGAGTGCCTCTTGGACACCTTTCTAATTAGTTCTTCAGAGAATATTCCCCTCTCTTTGCAGAACTCCATGAATAATGGGTTCACCTCCCTGAGATGCTCTCCCTCTAGAACATGCTTGGTGTAGGAAATGGCATACAGTGGTTCGATTCCGCTGGAGCATCCACCGATCATGCTTATCGTCCCCGTTGGTGCTATGCTTAGCAGGGTAAGGTTTCTCTGGGGGGCAGAAACCTTAGACATGTGTATATTGGGAAAGCTCCCCTTTTCCTCGGCGATGGATGCACTCTCCTTCTGGGCAGAGCTTGCGATATTGCCAATCACCCTCTTAGCCATCTCCTGCGATTCTCTTGATCCGTAGACCAAACCCATCCTTATCAGGCAATCTGCGAATCCCATAACCCCCAACCCGATCTTCCTGTTCCCCTTCACCACCTCCTCAGTTTGGATCAAGGGAAACCTGCTTGCGTCTATCGCCCCGTCCAGGAATCTCACCCCGGTTCTGGTGATCTCGTCAAGTCTCTCCCAGTCCATTTCCCCTTGTTCCGTCATTCGGTTGAGGTTTATGGAACCCAAAACGCATGCTTCGAAAGGGAGCAGAGGTACTTCCCCGCATGGGTTCGTCGCCTTGATATGGCCCAAGAGAGGTGCGGGATTCCGCCTGTTCACCTCGTCGATAAAGATCAGACCTGGATCTCCAGTTCTCCAGGCGGATTCGGAAATCTCTTCAAGCACATCCGCTGCATTCTTGGTCCCAGTGATCTCGTCGGTCCTAGGGTTCACCAGTTCGTACTCATCTTCTTTAATGGCTTTTTCCATGAACTCGTCAGTGACCGCCACAGAGATATTGAAATTTGAGAGGGACTTGATATCATCCTTTGCCCGAATGAACTCGGATATATCCGGGTGGTCAACCCTAAGTATCCCCATGGAGGCACCCCTCCTTCTTCCACCCTGTTTGATGGCCTCAGTCGCCGCATCAAAGACCTTCATGAAGGAGACTGGACCAGATGCGATTCCTCCTGTGGATCGAACCGTGTCTCCAGATGGTCTCAGGTCTGAGAAAGAGAAACCAGTTCCCCCTCCGCTTTGGTGGATGATCGCAGACCACTTGACTGCGTCATAAATGCTCTCGATGGAATCCCCCACCGGGAGCACGAAGCAGGCACTGAGCTGCTGGAGTTCCGTTCCAGCGTTCATCAACGTAGGGGAATTGGGGATGAACTCGAGGCTTCTCATGGCCTTGAAGAATCGATCTTCGACACTCTCCACAACCGAAGTTCTTTCTATGGTCCCGTCGCAGGTGGCTATGTTTCGAGCGACTCTCCTGAACAGTTCATCTGGTGTCTCTGCCAGTATTCCCTCTCTATCCCTGAGAAGGTACCTGTTCTCCAATATCTTCCTGGAGTTATTGGATAGTGGAGGGAATTTCATGAATCCTATCTAGGCATCGAACAACTCATAATTCTATCCCTTTGAAAAGATATCAAGGCATTTATTAAGAGACTTGAATTCAATGGACCTCTGATGCCGCCGGCATTGGAGGCCGATAGATGGTGATCAAGAAATGGAGCAGTGAAGGGCTGGGAATCGAGATAGAAGTAGACTATGAAAAGTGCGTTGGCATCGGTGAGTGCGTGGATTCCTGCCCCACAGATGTTTACAAGCTTGAGAATGGTAAAGCAGTAGTGCTGGATATCGATGAGTGCGTGGAGTGTTGCGCCTGCGTGGACGCGTGCCCAGAAGGAGCGATAAAGCATAACAGCTGCTAGTCTGGAAACCGTGAAGATTCTCACTTAGAACATCGGCGCTGGCCATTACTGGGAGCATAGGGTATAAGTATACTGCTCCCGATTATTCTCCTCAGCGGAGGCGGAAGAATGAGGTATGGGGTGAGCACGCATCTGGCACCAGAGAAGGTAATCGAGAAGGCGGTCGAATACTTTGAGAAACTGGGTCTGGAGGTCACCCAGCGAGACGGAGCTTCTGTGTGCATGGAAGGCGGTGGAGGGCATGTCACCCTTTCTGTCTGTGGGGAGGATCAGACTGATGTGGACATCCTCACCGAGGAATGGGACCAGAAGGTCAAGGAGTTCATCCAGAGGATTGGCGATTGATAATCCAAGGATTGTACTGCTTCTCAATCCGCTTGAATATCCTATGGGTAATTCCGTGATAGAGACGATCTTCTCATTTCGGGGGCAGCGGGCTTGATTGATCGGACATTCATGGGGTACCCTAGAGAGAATGGATCAGTAGGGATAAGGAATCACATAGGGGTGATTTCTGCAGTCGCATGCGGAAATGAGGTTGCCAGATGGGCATCTCGGGATTTGAATGGAGTTAAGGTATTCACCCATGGTCAGGGCTGTGCCCAGACGCTTCCAGATCTTGAGAGGGTTTCACAGACACTGATTTCCCTTGGAGGACACCCCAACCTCGCTGGAGTGGTGGTAGTGGGACTTGGATGCGAGAGCGTCGATGCTGATAGCATCGCTGACGCCATCTCATCTTCTTCAGGGAAGTGGGTCGAGACCTTCATTACCCAGGATTTGGGGGGCGCAGAGAAGGCGCGTGAGGCGATCAGATCCAAACTTGAGGAAATGAAATCGACTCTACTCCCTGGCAAGCGGGAAGAGGCGGATATCTCCTCCTTACTTCTCGGAATTAAGTGCGGCGGTTCTGACACCACCTCGGGTATCGCGTCCAACCCAGCTCTCGGAAGGGCGGTAGACCTCTTTCTGGACATGGGAGGAAGCGTTGCCTTCGGAGAGACAACTGAACTCATTGGCGCGGAGAATTGGATCGTTTCTAGAGGGAGAAGTGATGCGGTCAAGGAGCAACTCTTGAACACCATCTTGGAAATGGAGCAGAGAGCCAAGCGCATGGGGGTGGACATGAGGGGGGGCCAGCCCACAGGAGGGAACATCGAAGGAGGTTTGTCCACTATCGAAGAGAAATCTCTCGGCGCGGCCATAAAGACCGGTACTCATCCCATAGACGGCGTGGTAGATTATGGCAGCAAGATCGAAGCAAGCGGCCTTTACATGATAGATTCTCCTGGCAGGGAACCCGAGTTCCTCACCGGGATAGCAGCATCTGGCGCCCATATGATGGCTTTTACGACGGGCAAGGGAGCACCTCATGACTTTCCTTTCATGCCCGTTGTAAAGATCACCGGAAACCCCCGAACCGCCAGTGGTCTACGTTCACACATCGACGTTGACGTAAGCACGATTCTAAAAGGCTCGATGACCGTTCAATCAGCTGGAGAAATGATACTGGATGAGATGATGAAAGTGGCCTCTGGTAAGGTGACAAAAGCTGAAGGCATGGGTTATGATGAATCTATGAACATATACACGACTGGACCGGTGATTTGATCAGGTGGCCCTGAACTCGCTGGCGAAGCCTTCTCCCTTTATGATGACCAAAGGCACATATTTTATCAGCTGTCTTCCCAAGTCGACCATCTCGGCCTCGGAAGGGCCCGGTTCCTCGATTCCCTTGAAACTCATTTCATTTTGGGGGTTGCTTAGAAATTGCAGTAGCCAAGCCTCCGTGGCCACACCTTCAATCTTCTGACCGATCCTGTCCATTTTTTCCTCATCAAGGAATCCCGGTATCACTCGAATCCAGATTCGGGTGTTCCTTCCCCTCAATATATCGAAGGTACGAGCCAGATTTTCCACATATCTCTTGCTCTTATCTGGTGATAGACCAGTCATCTCCGAATTGCACTCAAGATCGTCAAGTGGACATTTAACTTCCACCACGAATTGGTAGACGAGGTCAACAGCTTCCTCGATCACATCGGGGTAGAATCCAGTGGTCTTAAGGATCGTCTTTTTTTTCATCTTCTTTATCCTCTGGAGCAGCTCAATCAGTTCCTCCTTTTGAAGGGCGGGTTCTGCCCCTCCAAGGTAAACCATGCCGATCTCTGGGTCTGCCAGGAACTCAAGAACCTCCATCAGCTCGTACTCCCGCTTCTCCTGTCGAATGTGGGTGCAATACTCGCATCTCAGGGGGCAGCCAAAGAAATCGATTCTTGCCTGACTTCCACCCTTTTCCATCCCAATAAGACGCATCAATATCAACTGAAAAATGGTGTATGAAGAATAATTAGTTTACGCATCATGGAAGCCTGGTCCACCTTCCTGATATTTCCATGTGATCCATCCTGTTGCGGATCTCACTGGATGTCAGGATTCCTCGATCCGTGATCATTCCAGTGAACATGTCCAATGGGGTCTGTTCGAAGACCTGTTCTCTCATTGAGAGGTTTCTTCCCACGGTCATCTGGGTCTCCACCGGATCTAGCATTGCAACGGGAGATACCTTCATCCAATCGCATAATCCATATGCTGAAACACCAAAGTGATTTGCCGCAGCCACCATAGAAAAGGTTCCCACCTTGTTCACCAATCCTGCGGGCGTGATTGCGTCCGCGCCAACGATTGAGCAGTCCATCTCTTCCATGAGCGAGAAAATCATCGAGTCCTGTATTATCTCCACACTTACTCCCCGGTCTGAAAGCGCCTTTGCCATCTGCCTTCCCTCTCCCATAGGGAGTGATACGGGGACGGTGACCTCAATCTCACCTCTCCCATATAAGGAACTTAGACATGCAAGCACCGTGCTTGAGTACGATATGGTCATTATTCTCCCCCCGCTCAGGATGTCGTTTAACAACCCTGTTATCCTCGCAGTGGAGCTGTCCATGTCATTATGAATGGTCAGGAGTTTATCATGAATATCGGTATCCCAATCTTCCAGTTCCAGCGAAAGAAGGATAGTATTTGCCAGGTTGAACATTGGCGCCATGGATCTCTTAGCCAGATGCAGTTGCAGGGAGAACTCCTCCATGTCCTGCTTGGTAACTGGCTTGGGAGCCTGCAATATCTTATTAAGTGCATCCAATACCCTTCGGAAGATATCTGCGGCACCGGAACCCTGGTCATTCCGTACCTCATCAACGATCATTTGAAGGATAGGATCCATGGCCCTGAGTAAGACTGCTAAGGATATTACTTCTTCGCTCCAGGTCTCCGATAGGTCTTATGTACAGCTAGATACTACCTCGTCGGAAAGGGTCTCGAGCTTCTTGAGTTTCAATGAGAAGTGACTCTTTGGATCGAGACTTATGATGATATTGCCCCCGCTGTCCTCAAGTGCCTCGTCTGTTCGCCTCAGGACATCAAGAACCGGTCTCCAACCATTCCACTTCTCCAGCACATCCAATCCGTTCAGGACTACGATACCGTCTTTGTTCTCGATGAAGAATTGCTTTATCTCCCTTTCAAAAATCTCCAAGTTCATTGGCGGGATACAACTGTCCTCAGTTCTTGTAGACAACCATCTGGTCTTCAATCGACTCATATCGAAGTCAAGCTGAGATCTAAGTAATTCCGGAGCGTTCTTGCTGATGTAAAGCGCTTTTCTCCCATCAGTGAGTTCCTTTCGGACTACTTGGTGAGTCCGTAATGGAACCCTTTCCTCAAAGAGATAAAACCTGCCTTTTGATACTTTCATTAAACCCCCCAGTTTACTCAATTGGAAAAAAGCGCAGTAAAGTATTAACCAATTGCCCGTTGATTAATTATCAATTAAGTCAATACTCCGTGGAAGAAGCGGGTATTTTTAACACAGTATGAAACAAATCCATACTGGCTCTAATATCGGGAATCGATGATGGTCTCTATCGTTTTCGTCACTTGATTGCTAGGCAGCCAGAGACTTTCGGTTCTTCTTGTGGCTCTGATACCAGTTAAAAATGAAATACAAGCAATATGTGATTCCAGTTAACCCCTGAAGTACCGTTTAACACCGGGACGGGTCAGGTAGAAAATCAGCAGGACTGCGATCAGTATGCTTATGATAGTGCTGCTCAGGTTGGAGATGTCCCAGTACAGCAACAGGTTGATCACGCTGGAGATGATTGACAGTACTCCCAATATGATTCCAAGAGTCCAAGCCCAGGGTCTTCCCTTGAAGAAACCGTATGAAAGCAGAAAGCTAACAATTGCTAGAATGAGGAACAACACTCCCAACGAGGTGAATATGATTCCAGCATTATCCGCTATAAACTCAGGAACCCGACCGATCCCCTGCCATTCCTCCAGGGGAAGCACAGCCACCAAAAAGGAACCAGCAGCCATAAGCAGATATATTAGTCCCATGAGAAAGGCCAGAATGGCCAGTATGGTGACACCAATAGGTCTTGCTCTCATTTCGATCTCCCCTCCAGCGCGTGCAATGCCAATAAACGCTAAAAAAACCTATTAAGAAAATACCATGATTGAAAATATGCTGATTGCCAGGTGAGGGTAGTAGGCCCCCTTCTGTTTCAGGCAGCATTCAACTTAGCACCCTACCCGCCGGTCCCGAGTGGTCACCCCGGCTGTTTGGGCTTGCTCCGGTGGGGAGTCGCCGTTTCACCAGATCCCCGGACAACGTCACCGACAAACGGATCATACTAGACCGGGGCTGTGTCGTTTCTGCGCCCTTGCCTGGGCTCTCGCCCAACCACTTCTGTGGTCCACCTTCTCTCGGAGGGGGGACCTTCCTCAGCTGGGTTTAAAAAACCCTACCGTCAGCTGCCCTCCCTCTCCTGGCAAATGAGCCTCAGGTGGCATGAGCTATTTAAATATATGTTTATTCAAGTTGAAGGATCAATCCGATGTGAGCTCCCCTTCCTCCAACAATCTGATTCCCTTGGAGAGGAGTTGTCTGATCGCCCCTTCTACCCGGTCAACTCGGAGAATCAGGACAGCGACTTTCCGGCCTGAGAATGCGTATGAATAATCGATGTTGATGTTCTCGTCTCCGAGTATCGATGCGACTTCGAAAAGGCCTCCAGGCTCATCTCTCATCTGAACAGCGATGACTTCCGTGAACGACACAGTGAATCCCATATCCGCCAGTTTGCTATGCGCCCTATCGGGGTCATCTACCAGCGCCCTGATCACTCCGAACCCGTCAGCCTCTGCGATGCTGAATGCCAGTATATTGATTCCCTCTTCCTCAAGCGCCTTTGAAATCCTTGCCAGCCTCCCTGGCTTGTTCTCTAAGAAGACAGATAGCTGCTTGATCATATGTTTCCTGACCATCAGAGTCCCCTCCTGTCGACAACCCTCTTCGCTTTCCCTTCGAATCTGGGAAGTGAACCTGGGTCCGCTAGCTCCACACCCACGCTGATGTTCAGGGCACTTCGTAGGCGGTGGGCGACCATCCGCTTGATCTCCATGAGATCGTTGATCTTATCGCTGAAAGCCTCCTTGCTAAGCTCTACTCTCACCAATAGCTCGTCTAGAGCTCCTTTTCTGTCAACCACGATCTGGAATTGGCTTCCCAGCTGTGGAATGGATAGCAAGGTGTGTTCGATTTGAGACGGGAATACATTGATGCCCCTTATGATCAGCATATCGTCTACCCTGCCCTCTATTCGACCGATCCGGGGGTGAGTCCTGCCGCATCCGCATTCCTCTTCCCTGAGGTGGGTCACGTCTCCCACCCGGTACCTAACGATGGGTAAGGCTTCCTTTCTGAGCATGGTAATAGTCAGTTCTCCCCTCTCTCCAGGGGCGACCTGCTCCCCGGTTTCTGGATCTATTATCTCGACAAATGTCATGTCAGCCCAGACGTGAATTCCATTCTGCTCCTCGCATTCGGTGAACAAAGGACCAGAAAGCTCGCTCGTACCATAGATATCGTATGCTTTGATCCCCAGCCATTCCTCGAGGCGGAGACGCATTTCGTCAGACCAGGGCTCTGCACCAAGTATTGCTACACCGAGTTGAGTGTCTTCCTTGATGTTGATGCCCATCTTCTCAGCGGCCTCACCTATGTGGATGAGATATGAAGGAGTACAGGCGATTGCGGTGACTTCCATGTCCTGCATGAGCTCGATCTGACGCTCTGTGTTCCCCACTGATGTGGGCAGAACGGCTGCACCTATCCTTTCGGCACCGTAGTGCAGGCCCAAGCCTCCGGTGAAAAGGCCATAACCATATGAAACCTGGATCACGTCTCCCCTTCCCAAGCCACAAGAGGTAAGTCCCCTTGCCAAGGATAATGTCCAGTAATCAAGATCTTGCTGGGTATACCCAACCACTGTCGGTTTCCCGGTGGTGCCTGATGATGCATGATATCTCACGACTTCGTCCCTTGGCGACACAAATAACTTGTCAGGGTAGTTGTCCCTCAGATCACTCTTGACCATAAATGGAAGCTTGTTGATATCTTCCAGGGCTCGGATATCGTCAGGATGAACATCCGCTTCCCTCATCCTCTTTCGATAAAATTCTGAGAAGCTGTACAGCCTGTACACGAGCGTCTTTAACGATTTGTATTGCATCTCCTTGAGTTCCTTCAAAGGCATCATTTCTATCCTTGGGTCCCAGCTCCTCATGTCGCACACCTCTAGGGGAAGACATATTTCCTATCCGTTATCTTTCTCAATCAATCCATTATGTGCGTAAATCGTACAGATTATCATGAAATATGTAGTTCACGCTCGCTAGATCATTAACGAATATGCGGTATCACCTGAAAGCTTATTCGTTTAAATAACATTGCGCTGTCTTGTCATGGTGAACCTTGTCCCAGCGAGGTTGAATCCAAATAATATGAGTGATAAATAGAGTGATTGGAACATGAGAAGCTCCGAGATGAGAAGAGACTGGATGACTGGCGATTGGGTCATCATTTCCCCCCTGAGATCACAGAGACCCCTTCCCAGGATGGCTAAGTTGAGCGAGTCCCAGAATCCAAAAGAAGATTGTCCCTTCTGCCCAGGCCATGAAGACTTGACGCCTCCTGAGGTATGGTCAAACCGTGATAGTGGAGAACCCAACACCCCTGGGTGGAAGGTCAGATCGTTCCCGAACATGTATCCAGCGCTCTCAGGAGGAGGTTGTGATGGAAGCAAAGGTGACTGCATCCAAACCATAATGAGGGGATGTGGCGTCCACGAGGTCATCGTCGACTGTCCCGAGCACAATCTTCAACCAGCGACCATGTCTGAGGAGCAGTTGGAACTCGTACTTCTTTCCTACCGGGAGAGATACTTAGAGAATTCAAAGCGAGATAGAATCAGCTATGTGCAGATATTCAGGAACCATGGTCGAGAGGCCGGGCGTTCAATCGTTCATCCCCATTCACAGCTTGTGGGAACCCCAATCATTCCCACCGCTGTGATGGAAGAAATCCGCCTAGCAAGAAGATTCTTCGAGGAGACTGGAGACTGTCTTTTTGACCGAGCTCTTGAGAGAGAGGTCGATGAGGGAATAAGGGTGGTCATCGATTCAGAGAACATGGCGGTTGTCTGTCCTTTCGCTTCAAGGTCCCCATATGAGATGTACCTTCTTCAGAAACTTCATTCATCCGCGTACGAATCTTCCTCCAGAGAAACAATCCATGAATTGGCCATCGTACTGAAAGAGGTGCTCGTGTTGTTGTTCGAGCTGCTGGAAGATCCTCCTTATAACATCTTCATACACAGCGCACCTTGCGATGGTGGTGATTACAGCTGCTTCCGGTGGCATATACATATAATTCCGAGGCTCATGGGGCAAGGAGGATTTGAGATGGGAACTGGGATGTGCATCAATCCAGTACCTCCAGAAAGAGCTGCTCAGATGCTCAGGAAGAAACGTTCTACCTGATTATTCGGAGAAATATATCAGGGCGGCTCTCTTTGTCAGGCTCTTTGTGAGATACATTATCTCCCTGACTCGAATCGATATCAGCACTACTGAGAGAAAAGATTCCTCCGTGACATCGCTCGATGTAGAGAACTCGCCCATACTGTCAGCCAGCTCCGCTTCCATTGCCCGTACCTGTTCTCTTAGCTCATCCTTGTATTCGAAGGCACCCTTCCCATCCCCGGAGATAATCGCCTCCTTTGCCTTTGAAAGCATAACAGCCCCCTCCCTGAGATCAATTACCAGTTGCATCCTTAACTTATCGGCGCCGCCGATAACGGGGGTGCGGTTCTCAATCTTCCTCTCCAGGTATTCCGCTGGGTATCTGAGTTCATCAGGGGCAATTCCATATGATTGGCATACGACCTGAACTACGCCATAAATGCCGTCCCCAATGATCTCCAGCATATTCGCCGAGCTCCATTTGAAATTGATATCGATGAAATCCCTTGCAGGAGACCTGCATCTAGACAGGTTCCGGAAGATCTGAAGGGAAAGCCTATTGACGTCCTCTTTCTCGATGGCGTACAACATTCGCATCAGATGTATGCAACGGGAAGGGTTCGTGTCACAATCATTCACTAGGTCAGCAGCCAAGTTCTCTGCTTCAATGATCTTGTCGAAAAGAAGAGGTATCAATGGTCCGGGATCGTAGGTTGAAACGGGGCGGTTCTCGTACGATATAGTATTCTTCTCAGTATGAACCATCAGGTTCTCATCAAGGAATCTTAGAATATTCCTCATCCCACTGATATCGACGTCGGTAAGTCCATTTTGGATCATGGAGAAGTCATCTACGCCTCTTATGTAAGCTGAAAGCATGTGATAGATCATTTCTTCTTGAGATGCACCCTCAATTCTCTTGGTCAGGGTCTTTCTGCTCTGCTTGGGGCTGACGATTAGCTGGTCGCCAACCTCAAACATTTCGATCTCCTTCTCTTTCTTCTGAGCCTCGCTCCACTTGTTTATCCATCTTTTTGGAAGGTAAAGGGAGTAGCCTCCTGAACCAGCTCGGGAGATTTTCTTTACAGATCTGATCCCGTCATCCTCTGCTATGCAATACCCCCTAGGACTTCTCACAGAAGTAGAACATCGCAATCTCTTTGGCGAGTTCCTCAATGACCTCTCCAATTGCTATTATATAATGACGGACCTCCATCATCTGGAGAAGGGCTATCCTTATTTTCTTTTCCGATGATATGAATGCGTCTTGTGCTGCGACATTCAATCTGTCTATCAGAGATTTGTTGAATTTTGTCAATTCATTCATTATCTGGTAGGATTCGATCCCCCTCATCTCTAGAGTGTAATCCATGATGTTTCTGAGCCTAATCTCGCACTCCTCCAGCAGGGAAATGAAGAGACCTCTCATGTCCTCGAATGCGTTGTTTGTTGAAAAATTCTCTACAATCACATCTTTCTCGATGACTTCCAATGGAAAAAGTAATCTCTCTTCATCCATTCCGTAGAAGCGGCAGACAGTGCGGGCGATGCCAAATATGCTATCGCCTAATTTCTCCAGCATATCTGTGGTGAGGACCACGAAGAAGAGGTCAGCAAAGGAGTCGAACCTCAGTTCCATCCTCGAAGCCCGGCGGAATATCTGCATTGACATTCGATCTACGTCCTCTTCTTCCAATGTGCGCATCATCTTGAGGAGGTGAATTGCCCTTGTCGGGTTCACATCGAAGTGCTCTAGAAGCTCCCTGGCAAGCCTCAAAGATTCCTGGATTTTCTCGAAAAGAAGCCGTTGCATCTGAGATATCGTCGGCGATTCTAGACTCACTTTGAAACTCCTTCCATAGGCGATTCGGTCCTCAGAGATATCCAGTATCATCTTTTCGTCCAGGAGTCTCATGAAACTCCTTGCTGCGGACATCTGTTCATCCGCAAACTTCTCACTCTTCAGGTCAGCTGATTCATATCCCCTAACATAAGTGCAAAGCAAGAACTGACGTATTTCGTCATCCGTCCCTCCGTTGAGGCATAATGACTTGCTGCTGTTCTTTCTCACAGGCGATATTATCAGGTGATCATCCAGTTCTAGTAGGTCCACTTTCCTATCTTTATGCTGGTCCTCACTCCAGTTATCCACCCACTTCTTGGGTAGATATAGGGAAAATGCTCCCTTACCTGAACGAGTGACTCGCTTCCTGCTTTTTATAGGCATATTGACCTGGCTTCCCTGAAAGTGCTAGAATAAGGTAAGATATCTCATTCTTCGGTAATCTACTTATAAATTGCGTTCTTTACTTGCCAGATTTCATGGGGTTTCTATCAGAAAATGGAGTGTCCAAAGGGATCTCAACAATTGAGAACATCATCAACCTGATCTAAAAGGGAGCATAAGAATGAAAAAGTTAATAACCGAACCCGGTATTCAGAACCGCATCCAATGGGACATGCAGGGGTAGCCAAGCCTGGTCAACGGCGCAAGGTTGAGGGCCTTGTCTCGCAGGAGTCCGAGGGTTCAAATCCCTTCCCCTGCACTTTATTTCTCAAATGAGTGTCAATCTGATTAGATAACATTCCCGATCGAATATTAATGAGGTTATCTTAGAAATGTCTATATGAGATTTTAAATACAAACAACTGAGATAATAACTTGCCTAGAAAGGCAAGTGGTTGGAATGGCGGAAAAGGCATTCAAAGTTCTGGTTTTAGAAACTGTCGCAGCTCTGATGACAGCTGCCTTCGGCTTGATCGCAGCCCTAGCTTGGAACGAAGCCATAAAGGCACTTATCGCAGAGTATTTATCTGCTGGAAGTGAGCTAATAGGACTGTTTATTTATGCCATCATAGTGACTGTCATTGCCGTGATTGCGATTTTGATAATCGCTAGATCGATTGGTAAACTGAAGACAGAGCTGGAAAAAGAAAAGAAGTCCGAATAGGAAATCTTCTCAATCTTCTCTTTTTTATTCATATTATTTTTATAGAGTGAATAAAAATAAATCTCGGTAGATACATCTATTTGCGATATCTAGCAATGGTAATACCCTAGTTCAGGGCCTTGTCTCGCAGGAGTCCAAGGGTTCAAACCACCCCCTGTATTTTCTGGTTTCTATATACGAAGAATTCCAGCCTATCAGGTTATGGTCAACAAGTTAGCCTCATCATTCAAATTGATGGAGCGAGATTCATTGGGTCAGCGAATCCCCTCATCATTCGTTCCATAGAACCCTATTGATCATCCATTCAGGAATGAAGGGCATCGGAACTTATGTTTGGCAAATCAAAACCAATATATCATCATACCTGCTCATGATTATGGGGAAATAATGCTGGATAACTGTCCAAGAACAATCACATTTATACTGATCTTTACTATTTTGTTATCGTTAGTTCTAGTCTTACCAACAGAAGCAAGGGCTGAGACCGTTTCTGGGACAAGTCCCTCATTATCTCCTGGCGAGACATTCGAAGTTGTGATTGATGACGTGGATGAGGGGACAATCCTTTGGTGGGGTTGGTTTTCGGACGAGGATGTTGTATTTTGGGTCGAGGCTCCAAATGGAGATAATATCTCTTCAGTCTCAGATTACGATGGTATTCTCACCCAGCAGTCAGGGACTTACAAGCTGATCTGGAGAAATGATAACACGCAGGCCAGCCTTCAGGTGACATACTCCTATGAATACTTCGTACCAGAATCATGTATTTCAGATCCTGCCCCAGGAACTACTATTAGCAATCTGACACCGACAATATATGGTAACTGTGGTCCCAAGGTCATTAAAGTGAGAGTCAGTACAGACGATGTCACCTTCCATGATGCCGTAATGAATAATTTAACTTGGAGCTGGAATGCTACACTCTCGCCGGGCCAGAATGCAGTATATGTCGAATCCACATACTGGAATGGCTATTTTGAATACAGGCATACCCAATCTTACGAATTGAATGTTGATACACTTTGGCTGTATGAGGAAAATGGCAATTCCAAGATTGGGCTTGGGATCATCGGAATCGCCCTTGCAATGGTCCTCATAGTCTTTCTGGTCATATTATATATCAGGAAGGGTAAAAAGAGTAAGAAGTAGGCTGAGTGTGATCTCCTTGGGTTTTTTTAAACCGCACCCAAGTGGATATCATCTCAATGTCGGGGCCTGGTCAGAATAAGATCTCTTATTGCCTTGGAGTTAGCAAGTCCTGTAACGTCACCAATATCCTCAAGATCCCCATTGGCTATCTTTCTTAGAACTGGGCGTATTATCTTCCCATTCTTGGATTTAGGTAGCTCGTTGCAGAAATGTACGCACTCCGGTGTCACTATTGGCCCCATTTTTGCCCGGAGATGTCTTGCAAGCTCACCTTCAAGTTCCTCCGAGCCCTCATAGCCGTTCCTAAGGGTCACGAAGCAATAGATGCCCTCTCCCTTTATCTGATGTGGAATGGGCACTACTGCAGCATCGGCAATCATATTGTGGCCCGTGAGTACATGCTCCACTTCCACTGACCCGATTCGGTTGCCTGAGATCTTGATAACATCATCGACTCTTCCCATGATCCAGATATCACCATCTTCATCGATCATAGCACTATCGCCTGTGAAGAAGAGTCCTTGAAACTCGGAGAAGTATGTCCCCTTATACCACTCATGATCCCCATGGGTGGTTGAGAATAGGCCAGGCCATCTTCCCTTAAGAGTTAGCAGACCGCTTTCACCTCTTCTCGCCTCAGTGCCATCCTCAAGCAGCACCATCGGTTCGATTCCAAAGAACGGCTTTCCCACGGAACATGGCTTGCTACCAGGAGCTTTAGGAAAGGTTGCGATGCATGCACCGCCGGTCTCTGTCTGCCACCAGGAATTGACCACGGGACATTTGCCACCTCCAATGATATCTCGATACCATCGAAGTGCCTGGGGATTGATAGCCTCACCAACGCAACCAAGCACCCTTAAGGACGAAAGGTCGCGACCCTTCACGGGGGCGTCACCATCCTTCATGAATGCCCTGATGATAGTGGGCGTGGTGTAGAGACTGTTCACCCCGAATTTCTCCACAATCTCCCAATACCTGTCCACTCGCGGGTATTTGGGTGCCCCCTCGTACATAAGTGTGGTTGAACCATTACAAAGGGGGCCGTATATGGCGTAGGAATGTCCGGTAATCCACCCGATGTCCCCAGTGCACCAGTGGATATCTTCTTCTCGGGGCTCGAACATCCATCTGTGGGAGAGTGCGGTGAATAGCAAATATCCCGCAGTTGAGTGAGTTACGCCCTTAGGGGTGCTGGTAAAACCACTGGTATAGAGTATGAACAGGGGATCTGAGGCGCTCATATCCGCTGGTTCACATTTTGATGAGACCTCCGACATTCGCTCATGCCACCAGAGATCTCTTCCATCTATCATCTCAACTGGCATACCTGTTCGCCTGACGACGAGGACATTATCCACTTGCAATCCATTACTCAAAGCGATGTCCACATTGAACTTCAGGGGAATGAGGTCTCCTCCCCGGTACGCCCCATCTGAAGTGATGATTAGTTTACTCTCGCTATCTTCTATCCGGGTCTTCAGTGCTTCAGCGCTGAATCCCGCCAGAATCACGTTATGAATGGCCCCGATCCTTGCACAGGCAAGCATAGCTATCGGTAGCTCTGGAATCATGGGGAGATAGACGGACACCCTGTCTCCTTTTCCAATATTCAGTTTTTTCAGGACATTCGCGAAGCGACCGACCTCATACAGCAACTGCTTGTAGGTGAAGATTCTTGACTCCTCCCTGGACTCACCTTGCCAGATGAGTGCCGCCTTAACCCGCCGCTCTCCCATGGCATGCCTGTCCAAGCAATTGTAAGAGGCGTTCAACTTACCATTCTTAAACCAGGTCTGGTTGAACTCCTCCTCGTCGATCTCTAGGACGCAGTTCCAGGGTGCGAACCAGTCCAGTGATTTCGTGGCCATGGAACCCCAGAATTCCTCGGGGTTCTCAATGGACCACTTGTAGAGGTCTTGATAACTGCCTTCTATCATTGGGTCTCTGTCATCGCTTCCTTTCAAATCCCAGTTCACCGCCATTTTCTAGGATATGGGTCACTTCGATGAAAATGAAGTCACCCATGGATTTTAGGGGAGAATGTAAGGTTACTATAATAAATTATCGAACTATTAGTTCGACAATTGTAGAAGTATTTATGGGAATTCTTTAAAAGCAATGATGTTTTACTCTAAGAAACTATTGTATAGCCAGAATATGAAGAAACGAATCTCAATTGTTGGGCATGGAAATTCGAAATAATGTTCATATCAATCGTATCATATTTCTAAGAAAAGGCTTTTCTTTGACGTTGAAAAACAGGAAATTGGGAAATAATAATTTCATTACTTAATGGTATGAAATGAAATTCGAAGGAAAGATCATCGTCGTCAATGGACTCATCCGGTAATCATTGATAAAGGTCCGCGAGATTCAATTGTGGACTAGCATATAGCCCAAGGAAACCACTGTACTTGTATGGATGAAGATACAGGGGCTGAGCCTCATGATCAATATCAGATGTGCCAAATGCAGGGGAAAGGTCTTCAGATATGTGAAGATCGGCAAAGGAAAGGTCCTGCACTGCTGGAAGGATAGAATCGAGAGAGATTACAGCGTGAGAGTGGGCAATGAGGTGAGATGCGAATGCGGAAACCTTATAGGAGTAGACGAGGGAAAGTGTATCAGGATGTTCCAGGGGTCCTTTATCTACTCAGGATCGGTAACAGCGAAATGAGGAAGCATTGATCATGAACGAAGGATTCATGATCTCTCCTCGAGGGTTTCTATTTAGCGTTATATAACTTGAAATGAACATTAGAATTCTAATTTTGCTCTCGCCTCAACCAATACAAACAATGAAGGTGCACCAAGCGTTCCGCACTTCGTCAACATGGTACTCAAAGAAATGATTGGGCGAGAATGTAGGAAGCCCACTGGTGCATTTGGAAGGTTGGTAGCTAGGAAGATGAATAGAAGCCATAAGGCGGTCACCAGATGGGGGCTGGATTTCTTAGATGCCGGTGACGGCCGTATGCTCCTAGACTTAGGCTGCGGAGGCGGTCACAACTTGAAAAACCTGGCCCAACTATCTCCTTCAGCGAAGGTGTTCGGAGCTGATTACTCCCATGATATGGTCTCACTTTCTAGGAGGCTCAACCGAACCCTGATCAAGAAAGGCAGGTTGGAGGTGTTGGAAGCATCAGTATCCTGGCTCCCCTTCAGGGATGACATCTTTGATGCCGTCACCGCGGTGGAAACTCATTTTTTCTGGCCAGATATCGTCAACGATCTCAAAGAGATAAGAAGGGTGATGAAACCAGGCACCATGTTACTGATTATTACTGAAGGCTATCGTCATCCTGCTTTCGAGGAGAGGAACAGTGAATGGGAGAACCTGTCCGGTTTCACAATGGACACTCCGGATGAGCTCCGTAGGTACTTGAAGGACGCCGGGTTTGAGCCAGTAGAGAGCACGGAGTTAGAGAAACGGAATTGGTTAGTTGCATGGGGTAGAAAGCCTATGAAATGAGGTACAGCACCACTGGGCCATTGAGAAACATTTTATTCTAGGGGAAACAATGAATACTCCATGACCTTCAAGATCGTGTATTCCGACCATCTTTTCGACAACCTCGACTACGAAAGAGGACTTTTTGAGGAGATCGATGCGATCGTCGTGGATGGTGAGGCCACAGAAGCGCCCTTGGAGGAAATAGTGGTCGATGCTGACGCCCTGGTCGTAATGTATCGCCCAGTTAATGCAGCACTTATGGATCGCATGCCCAATTGCAAGATCATCAACAGGAGCGGCATCGGATTCGATATCGTCGATCTAGATGCGGCTACAGAGCGGGGTATCTACGTCACCAATATTCCAGATTACTGCATCCAGGAGGTCTCAGATCACGCCATGGCCATGATACTGGCGCTGCAAAGGAAGATTGCCTTTTATAATACTATGATGAAGGCAGGAGAATGGGATCTCAATAAGGGGTGGATGATGCACAGAATCGAGAATCAGACATTGGGTCTTGTAGCCTTCGGGAACATTGCCCGTGCCGTCTGCAAGAAAGCCTTAGTTTTCGGAATGAATGTCATCGCCTACGATCCTTATCTAACGGACGAACAGATTATCGAGGGAGGGGCCGAGCCAATAAAGGATTTAGATTCGTTGCTCATGAACTCTGATGTCATCTCCGTTCACACCCCTCTGACTCCAGAGACTCGTGGACTTATCGGAGAGAGGGAGATTTCTCTGATGAAAGAGAATGCTATCATCATTAATGTCGCAAGGGGAGGAATTGTCGACGAGGACGCGCTTCTTATTGCTCTTGAGGAGAAGAGGATACTTGGAGCGGGTCTGGACGTATTCGCAAAGGAACCTGTCGATCTATTTGGACCGCTTATCCAGCAGGAGAGATTGATATGCACGCCACACGCTGCGTGGAATTCCGTCGAGAGCGAAATGGAGAGACGACAGAAGTCTGCAGAGGATGTGATTAGAGCGCTCCAGGGAACAGTTCCAAAATATCTAGTCAATAGGAAAGTGCTCGATAGAAAGTGATGTTATTCCTATCACCCCCAAGTTGAATGTAGAATAAGTATTGAATGTCGATATTGGAGTGATCGATGTGGAAGGAAGAAAGAAAGGCATGAAGGTGCAAGATTTCACACTATTGGATCAGAATAAGGAGGAGTTCACGCTATCCAAGTTCGTTGGTAGAAAGGTGCTACTTTCCTTTCATCCATTGGCTTGGACAGCGATCTGCTCGGAGCAAATGTTGTCCATTGAAGAACACTGGAGTGATTTTATGGCCCTGGATACTATCGCCGTTGGGGTGAGTGTGGACACAGTACCCTCAAAAAAAGCCTGGGCTAGCAATCTGGGTATTGAGAGGACAAGGTTGCTATCGGACTTCTGGCCACATGGCGAGGTGTCCAATATGCTAGGGGTCTTCAGGGAGAAAGAGGGTTTCTCGGAAAGGGCGAACCTTATCGTTGATGAAGAAGGAAAACTGATCTTCTCAAAAATATATCCCATCAAGGAGCTTCCCGATATCAGGGAGATTTTGGAAGTGCTTCAAGGATTTCTCTAAGTTCATTATTCTTCAGAGAACCTGCTCAGTGTCTCAGAAGTTTTCATGACCAGCTTACGGCCGCCGTTCCTAACATGGGTGATGCCATAAACTAGAGTGTGGTGGACCCTCTTGTCCATGACCAAAAGGGCATCGAGCTCCCTGCTGGTAAACCTGCAAACACTCTTGATGATGCTCATCGCCCCTTGATTGGGTTCCCACTACTTGAGAATATGCTAGGAAGGACATTGATGGGGAGTGGACTGAATAGATGACGATGCCTTTATCACTCTGTTGCATCAATGATTTCAATCGGTGACACAGATGCCATTCAAGAATGAGAATACCCACTACCTAGCCGCAATCAAAGGAGAGGAGGAGGAGTTCCATGAGCGTTACGAGGCCGCCTACAAATCTCTTCTAGAGCGGACCGGTGATTCGGCTCTGGACTATCCTAACATCGTGGGTGGTGAGGAGGTGATCTCCGAGAAGCAATACGAAGATATCTGCCCCTACAATACCTCTCTAGTAATAGGTCGATTTCAACGGGCATCCGAAGAGGAAGTCGCTCAGGGGGTAGAAGTTGCTAAATCAGCTTTTGATTCGTGGAGTCACAAAGGGTTTCCTCTGAGAATTGAGATTATGGAGAGAGCCGCTGAGCTCATTCGTGAGGAGAAATTTGAGCTGGCTGCCGCCGTGACCCTGGACAATGGAAAGAACCGATACGAGGCGATTGCAGATGTAGACGAGGCAATCGATTTCCTAGTCTTCTATTCGGATGAGATGAGGCGGAACCACGGTTTTTGTCAAGAAACCACCGCCCCTTTCCCAGAGGAGTACACTAAAAGCGTCATGCGGCCTTTTGGAGTGTGGGCAGCGATATGTCCTTTCAACTTTCCAGTTGCCATCACGACCGGAATGATTGTCGGAGCATTGATCACCGGGAACACTGTAGTGCTTAAACCCTCTTCGCCTGTTCCCCTTCCTGTTTACATGGTTGCCAGGCTGCTTCACAGGGCTGGTGTCCAGGAAGACGCGTTGAACTTCATTTCCGCCTCGGGGTCGGTCGTAGGAAATGCCCTAATAACGAATCCAGATGTCTCAGGAATCGTTTTCACCGGTTCTAAAGCCGTGGGATATGATATACTTAGAAATTCCGTGGTCAACCACCCCCGGCCAGTAATCGCGGAGATGGGAGGAAAGAACCCCATAATCGTGACATCAAAGGCCAATCTAGATTGGGCTCTGGAGGGTGCTGTAAGATCCGCATTCGGATTCGGAGGACAGAAATGCAGCGCCTCTTCGAGATTGTATGTGCAAGACGACATCTACGATGAGTTCGTGGAGAAGTTGGCGGAAAGGGTTCGGTCCTTGAAGATAGGCGACCCCTCTCAAAAGGAGAATTACCTAGGGCCAGTCATACACCAGGAGGCCTACGAGGATTTCAAGAGGTACGCGGAGATGGCCGAGCGAGATGGCGATGTGCTGGCAGGAGGGCAAGTACTGACCGATGATGGTCTCGATGGGGGATATTTCGTCCAGCCGACGGTTGTCGCCGGACTACCGGAGGATCATTATCTGATCAAGAATGAGCTGTTCCTCCCCCTCGTATGCGTGCAGAGGTTTGAGACCCTAGCGGAGGCTCTTGAAAAGGCCAATGATGTCGAGTATGGGTTGACGGCGGGTATATTCTCTGACAGCGATGAGGAAATCGAGTATTTCTTCAGGCACATCCAGGCGGGAGTTGTCTACTCGAACCGGATTCGTGGAGGATCCACTGGTGCAATGGTGGGAGGACAGCCCTTTGGAGGCTGGAAAAGCAGCGGCTCCACAGGCAAAGGAGCCGGTGGCACCCACTACCTCACACAGTTCCTGAGGGAGCAGAGCAGGACTATCTGCGATAACTGATCATGCATCAGATGATTGGAAGCATAGCGATCACGATCTCCCGTTTCTTTCATTCAACTTCACGACCTCCAAAACCTCGGAAGAGATGCCGATCCAGAGAACCTTCAATCATCTCTCGGACTGCCAGTAATCCCGGATTCTGCAGGAGTCAGTCAGTTCCGCATCAAGAAGCCTTGGGGGGAATGGGCGGAAATAAGTCTGCTTCTCTAGCCACTCGTCATCGAACCGAGCGATCCATGATTTAATTACGCCGATGCTCACGCTAAGGGGTATCCTTCCCTCCCGATAATCCATCAAGGAGTCAAGGAAGTAGCCCTTCTCCTTGGCGGTGAGCTTATCGGAGTAGTGTCCCATTGCGTGCATGAGGACGTTGATATTGGATGAACACCTTGGCCCCTTGGCCGTTGCTCTTTCAATGTGTTTCTCGTATTCTAGGAATGCCTCCCTCTCATTCATTGCCTTCCGGTTGGCCACTATCCTGCCCATCTCGCGCATCTCGCCCTGATGGTAGGACATAAGTAGCAACTTGTTACGGGCGTGGAAGTCCACTAGCGAGTCCCACCCCCTGGCTTTAGTATCCCTGAACGATGCGAGTAGGAAGAGCTTGGTGAGAAAATGCTCCGCGATCTTGAAATTAGCCAATCTGCTCTCGTCCTCGACCGCCTTGCCAGAGAATCGTCGAAGAACCGCCCCGCCGAGGAATCCCTCCCCCTTTCCTATGGGTGAGGACCTTTCCTTGATGGGGTAGATCTTTGTATCCCGGATTCCGCAGGATGGGGAACCGCTCTTCAGGAGGAACCCGTCAATCTCATCCAGGGAGTCCAAGAATTCCGCCGTGAACGCCCTTGCTTCGGAGGTAATATCTCTACCAGTAGCAGGCTGAATGAGCTGCCTTTCACCCTTATGCTGGACAACTCTAATCGGATCTCTTGGTACGCCGAGACCGATCTCCACCTCCGCGCACACAGGTATGAAGTCGACCTCCTCTCTCATCCTCTTCACGATGTCGCTCGCGATCATATGCCCGTTCCAGCGGCAGTGGTCGAACTCAAGGCATTTGCTAACCACCACTCTTGGCCTGATGAATCCTATCACGGGTATGCCCCAGATGTCAAATTCATTGGAACCATGGGGTATTAATTCCTATTGGATTTTGAAATCGGATTCCTTTCGGAGTTCGTCTCATCTCGGAGAAAGGTATTACCTATGATGAGCGGGATGCGGATGGAAGTGATAGAATGAAGGCCGCGGACCTACTCGATCTTCCAGATATCAAATTCATAGAGCCCAACTTCGAGAGCCTGGTGGACAATTCCTATACCAGCGAGCTCCTCAGGATAGATGCCGAGGAGAGCATATTACTGGTGGACGAGAATGAGTGGCCATTGGCCTTCGGCGTTTTTGACGGTCAGAAGTGGATCTTTGCCAACTTCCTGCTAAGGCAACCCCCAAGGGGGATACTTGATGCATTCGAACAGATCGGGGGGCGCATCTTCCAGGAGGATTGGGAGGTCTGGAATTCAGCGGTGATGGAATACTATTCACTGATGCTTCTGAGAGATACGACCCCCGCCATCGAGGACTTCTCAGTTGATAGGATGAATCAGATAGTTACACTTATCAAGGAAGTCTGGGGAATTGCTGATGGTACAAAATGCCTGGACGTCGGGTGCGGTTCCGGCATGGGATCGGTGGCATTGAGACGGCTTGGATACTCTCCATTGGCCTACGACAATGATCCCTCCCAGTTGGCACTGGGAATGATATCTGGTAGGCTCGATCCATCGGAGACCCTGTGCATCGATGGGACCATCGCTTCCCGCTACATCAGCCCCACGCCGAAGGGGCTCTGCCTGATGGCGGGGACCATCGATCACACGGCCTCCTGGTTCTGGAAGGAGATAATCGACCAGATGCTGGTGATTGCCGACGAGGTTCTTGTGACTGTGGGAATGGAGAAAGAATCCGACTTCGTATCCGAATGGGCGAACGACAGGGGAAGGACCGTCGAGGTTTTCGAGAACCAACGAGATCCTTTCTATGACAGATGGGTGTGCGTGATCGGAAAGAGGGAAGGACCGGATCAGTGAGTCATTCTCCGGATGATCTCATCGGTGAACTCATCAGTTGTTAGATTCCCGCCTATGTCCGGCGTCCTTCTTCCCGCCCTCACAGCGTTTGAAAGGGAGCATTCCATCAGCTCCGCCTCCTTGTGCATCCCAAGATAGCGCAGCATCATCACCGCCGAGAGTATGGACGCCACCGGATTGGCTATGCCCTTTCCTGCGATGTCCGGTGCGGAGCCATGGACCGGTTCGAAGATGGCCAGATCCTCTCCGATGTTAGCAGAGGGTGCAAGTCCCAATCCTCCGACCAGGGCGGCTCCCTCGTCCGAGAGTATGTCGCCGTAGAGGTTGAGGGTCACGATGCAATCGAGCTTCTCTGGATGAGATATCATCGCCGCCGCACATGCATCTACCAGCATCTCCCTCGCCTCAAGAGGCGACGATCTCATCTCCTGGAGAAAGATATCTCTGAAGAGGCCGTCGGACCTTCGTATCACATTCGCCTTGTGAACGCAGGTCATGCTCCTCCTTCCCTCCAAGAGGGCGTATTCGTTGGAGAACCGGATGAGCCTTCTGACAGCACCTTCACTCACCCTTCGCCTGAGTATTATCGAATCGCCCTCATCGACCTCATCCCCAGTGTACATGCCCTCAGTATTCTCTCGAAAGATAATAGTATCCAAATCTACCATGCCCAGATCGGGAGATATCCTTTTCAGGGGACGGACATTGGCGAAAAGCTCGAACTCCTTTCTAAGCTGAAGAAGCGGCGATCGATATTCGGGATCGTTGGAGCTGGTAATCGCGCCGAACAGACAGGCGTCAGCCTCACTCAGTGATTCGACTGTCTCTTTAGGAAGGTATGACCCATTCTTTCGATTGCAGTCCAGGCCCATCTCGGCCTCGAACAATTCAATGCGTGCTCCCGTTGCCTCAAGCACCCTCACCGTCGAACGGATCACTTCTGGACCTATGCCGTCCCCCTCGATAACAGCGATCTTCTTCAATCCTCTCCCTCTAGTCTCTCGATCACCGAAGCGGCGATCAACGGCAGCGTGATCGTGGCATCCCCTTCGACCGTGAGCTGGTCAGCTGTCTCCTTGACCTTTCCCCAAGAGACCGCCTCTCGCACCCTAGCTCCCGATAGTGAACCATCGTACTCCGGCGCAGTCGTGAGATACACGGCATAATCTAAACCTCCGCGGAACTGGTTCCACCATATTACGTGATGCTTGGAGATGCCACCACCGATGATCAGGGCTCCCGTTTCATCGGCCTCGAACGCTATATCGGAAAGCTCCTGCTCATCCCTGAAAAGGTCCAACTTGAGATTCCTGTGTGTTTGCCAGTACATCCAAAGCTGGCTCCCGAAGGATCCATCCGTGATTCCAGGTACGTAGACCCTGACCCCCTTCCTGGCGCACCAGTGCAGAAGGGACCCCTCGTCCCCTATTCGCTTCCCCACCTCCTCGATGAGCTCCCTTGTCGATATGGAGTCCCTTCCTTCAAGGATCTCTCTAAACAGTGGGACCAATCTCTCCTCAAGAACGATGCCATAGCTGTCATCTGGAACTAGAACATTACCCAAGCGGTTGACCTCCTGGTGCCTCAACTCCGCATCATCCATGAAGAAGTCACCGTGGTAATAGTCTCTCCACACTCTTGCTAGATCATGGTCAAGGGTGCCGCAGGTGGTTATTATGACGTCGACAAGGCTGCGTTTGATCATCTCGACGATCACTCCCCGAGTGCCTGTGGCCATTATGCATGCTGGGAAGGAGAGGAATACCACGCAATTGTCCCTCTTGAACATATTCTCCAGAATATCTACTGCTTCGGCGACCTTCCTTCCCGTGAATCCGCCAGAACGCCCCATCTCCCGGACAAGGGCGTCTACGCTCATTCCGTTGATGATCTTGATGTCCTCTACAGGTTTCCAATCCTTCATCTTCATCCCACTCGCTTCTACCGCAAAGTAAGTAAGCATGATATAGAAATATATCCCCTTCCCAAGACTGGCCTAACCTCAAAGTGCCTTTTTAAGGTAGAATTGATCTCTAGCCAGTCATTATCTCAAGTTCTGATTCCATTCGTCCCCTTAGACCCATTAAAAACTCTGGGGCATTAGACAACTTATCCATAATAGTCAGAACTTTACAAAATAAAAATTAGTGAAGGGGTTTGGTCATATCTCGCCAGTCCTACAGGGACGCCAGCTCATTGAGGACAGCATTGAGCTGGTTCTGAGCCGCTTCAAGCATGTTGTCGAACAGCTTCATATTGCCCTTGAGCAATGCCGCCTCGGCCCTATCGATAGACCCCAACGCCGCATCGATGCTGTCCAGCAGTCCTTCTCCCTTCTCCGTCGGGATGAGGCCGTTGTCCATGGCATCCTGGATGAGGTCCCTCAGGTCGAGCAACGCCTCCCTTACCTCGTCAATATCCTCAGGAGTCGGATCAGGATCGTCCTGCAGCTCCTCGATGGGGGTGATGATGTCCTCCACACTCTCCTCGGCCGCATCCTGAGCGCTGATCACCACTACCTCGAAGGTGTCCGAGCTCCATCCACCGTCATCATCGGTGACCGTCAGGGTCACGATGTAGGTCCC
>JAAEEP010000014.1 GCA_013415695.1 Methanomassiliicoccales archaeon
ATACCTTTCCAGATATCGGTAGGAGGACACAAAAATGATAAATACCCACAACAAATTGTGTTCAATGGGGATGCAAAGCATTGGAAGATAGCGATACGCACAGATTCACGATCGTCCTCCCCACTCTAAACGAAGGGGCAACAATAGTTAAAATGCTAGACACTCTAACTCGCCTCTATCCTGATTCGAGAGTGGTGGTGGTTGACGATTCGTCAACTGATGGTACTATCAAGAAAGTGCAGAAATACTCTATCTCCAACAGCATGGTGTCCCTTGTTGAAAGGACGGGAAAGAAGAGAGGGCTCAATGCCAGCATCATCGAAGGGATTCTGAACTCCAATACAGAGTTCTATGTGGTAATTGATGCAGATTTCCAGCATCCCCCAGAGAGTATCAAAGATGTCATGAACTCTCTAATGGAAGGCAATGACATCGTTGTCGGCGTAAGGAGAAACAGAGAGTCCCTGTCGAGGGGGAGGAAACTGTCCTCAATGGGGGCTCACGGTCTAGCCAACACTTATCTCTGGTGGAAGGGGCAACCCAGGACCTCGGATACAATGAGTGGTTTCTTCGGGGGAGGGACCCAGCTTTGTAAGGAAATCATAGAGGAGTATTCGGACCTATTTGAAGGCCAGGGATTCAAAGCCCTGTTCGATCTGCTCAAATTCGCTCCAAATGATATTAGGGTTGGTGAGATCTCATTCGAGTTCGGTGAGAGGCAGGGTGGTGAGTCGAAGCTCAGCTCTAAGATCGTCCTCTCCATTCTCAACCAGTGTGGCATTCTGGGAAAAAGTGTGGCTGCTGTAACGGGTTTCTTCCTACTCCACATGTTGGGAAGATTCATCGCGACCTTCATCTTGGGATTGTTCGCCACCTTTGCCCTTCTAGAATGGATTGGTGCACCTATCAATGTGTATTCATTCTTCCCCACAATCACCTCATTCATCGTGGGTGTTGTCTACCTTGTCATTGCGACGGAGCTTCTTTTCTCCAACAGAAAGCAAGACAGCCTACTCGGAAGTATCAAGCTGATCTCGGTCGCATCAGCCGGATATCTTTTCACCATATACATGTTCACTGTCTTCGCTGGAACAGAGGTTGAGATCCTTCAGGCTATCTGTATGTTCGTTGGCTTTGGGGTGGCTCTAAGCTGGGACGTGATAGGCTGCTCAATACCCTCGAGTTGAAGTTCTTGGAGAGAATCTTATTTATCAACAACCTTATTGCTGCATCAGAATGATTGAGGTATCTGTAGGCGTGTGTGCATACAACGAGGAAGGGAATATCAGACAGTGCCTTGAATCAATCACCTCACAGGTACTCAAGGAATTCAGTATTATCGAGATCATAGTTGTTTCCAGTGCCAGCACTGACAGGACCGACCGGATTGTAGAGAATTACGCATCGATTGATCCAAGGGTAAGGCTTGTCCGCCAGCAGACCAGGGAAGGTAAGTCTTCAGCTGTGAATCTTTTCATGAGTGAATCAGTCGGGGATGTGCTCATCCTGGTCAACGCCGACAACAGGCTGGAAGAATATACTCTCAATCATCTATTATCTCCATTCATGGACGAGCGCATTGGGATGACTGGTGGACATCCTGTACCTGTTAATAGCAAAGACACCTTGGTGGGCTTTGCCGTCTACATGCTTTGGGACATGCATCACAGATTATCCTTGATAAGCCCGAAGACGGGGGAGTTGGTAGCATTTCGCAACCTAGATATGCAGATCACACCTGGCATTAACACAGATGAGGACTGGATCAGGATGGAGACCGAAAAGAAAGGGCTTATGACGGTATACGTTCCAGAGGCTCTGGTATGGAACAAAGGACCCGAGACGCTACCCGACTTCTGGGCACAAAGAACACGGGTGAATATTGGAGAGAAGTACATGAAGCGCAGATATCAATTCGAAGTTCCCACCTGGCAAGGTAAATACCTTCTTCCTTCATTCCTCTCATTCATCAGAGACAACCGTAGAAACCTGGGAAAGGCTATCGCTGCAATGTCAATAGAAGCTATGTCACGAATTTTTGCGTCAATCTACGTAGCCTTGGACAGAGGAGATCCTTACATCTGGGAAATAGTATCTTCCACGAAGAAACTGGACTAGGTTACTATGGTCACGAAGTTTCTCTGGAAAACATCCTGAAACTCATCTGCGTCAAGAGAGATAGCAACAACATGTTCTGCTATGGGTAACTCAGTAACAATGATCCCATTGGTCGACTCAGGTCCGCAGGTTATCTTCTTCAAGAACGGTTCGCCCTCCATCCATAAAGCCCAACTAGCCAACAACTTAGCTATGTCATTGGCATAGGCTTCCTCCCCACTTGTCAATATTGGAGTGGACATATCACCAGACATGGTGAGAAGTCTACCATTTCCTATTCGGAAGAGCGCTGACGATGTTAGCAATCGATCCCTGTCATACGTGTATCCTATGACCTTTCCCCCTTGTGACTCTACATCGTCGACCACAATACCCTTCGTGGGTGCAACGGTCTCAAATTGAAAAGCATCGGCCATGGTCGAGACTGACATTCCCTCACCAGACCTGAAGGTCAAGTTCTCATATCTTAGAGCATAGTAATCTTCTCCCCCTTCATCGTATCTGGGATCATAGACGAAGGGGACCGAGTTCCCGATACCGATCAGAATCCCGCCTCCCGTGACCCAACTTAAGGCTGCCTGGGCAAGTGATGTGGAATTCGAAGGTTGACTCGCAATTATCAGGGTAGAGTTGGGGCCCATGAATATGTCTTCCAGTCCCTCTCTGTCCACCAATGAGACCGACCCCTCATAACCATAAAGTTGAAGTTTCGGGTTCATGTGGTCATAGAGTCCAAATATCCTGGGGACATACTGACTCTCGGTCCCGGAGGGATCATAGAAGATATAGATTGGATCATCCCTGGTCTCAGTTGCTGGGTAGGTCAATATGTTGACGGACTTGGAATAACCAGTGGAACCTAGAGTGTAATCCAGTCTGACCTGCAATTGTTCGTTCACTGTAACATCAATCTTGGTTGTGATGACCAAATCACCTCCGCCAGTTTGAGCCAGGCATGCGAGGACAACTAAGAGAACGACCATGATGCTAAGAATGGGCTTCTCAATCCTCAGTTCCAACCCTCCATTCACGAATTCTAAGATATGCCAACTCTAGGAGGTCATACTTCTCCGGCAGGTAAATGGTGACCAGTGTGAAGACCCCGACAGCTGTTACTGATAGTAGGATAAGATTGCGAGCCCAGTAGTCGAATGCGGTGAAGAAGTCTATTATGGAACTGCTGAGGGCAGAGGGGTCGAGAAGAGGAGTGTAGACTGCGGCTGGATATAGAACAGCACTAAACGACTGCAGACCTATCAGGAAGAGCAACCCGAGGACTGTCAGAAGGTATACCTTCCTTACCATCCTCCCTTCCCATAAGGCGAATATCATAAGGAATGGGAATATCCAGAGAAAATGCTGAGGATTAGTGACCGGTTGAAGCAGGAGAATCGTGACCAGCACGAACAAGTTGCCCATTATCAAGGTCTTCATGAGGTTGCCATTCTTACTCCGAATTAGTGAGAATATTATCCCGTAGCAAACCGTCACACCAATCAATATGATGAAGAGAAGAAGCGAGATATCGATCGAGTACACCGAGGTGGGAACGGTTGCATCCGATGACTTGAAGTAAGGAGCAATGAAGAATATATTGAATCCGCCGAAGTTTGGAGATCCAGATCTCCTCAAAATGAAGTCGAACATCCAACCGGAAGTGAGTAGGACGGGCAGGACGGTGATGAGGCTCACAAGGCCTCCGGTAATGAACTTGATCACATTCCTGATTGCGACGCCCTTCCAATTTTGGTTGTAGGTCTTGAACTCCCATCCAATTACAAGGATGAGATAGAAAATGATTAGATACATCGGATAGAGCTTGAAGAAGAATCCAATGCCCAAGGCGAGACCTGCAAGAAAGAATCTCTTTCGATAGAAACAAATGAATGCCAATATGGTCAAGATAGCTGGGAAAACATCTATCTGGGCAGAGATCGAGCTGACCCATATCACCAGTGGATTCAGGAACCACAGTATGAAAACGCGCCTTGCCCAGATCTTATCCTTCCACTCTGCCACGAAATCGTAGAGGATGAGGGCCATCAAAAGGTCCCCGAGTATGATGGGAATCTTCACCGCCAGGTTGAAGGCGGGATGGGTCACCGTTGGTATCAACATTCCAGTCATTTGGGCTGCGTCCACCATTTCGAAGACGATCGTACCCCACATGGTTGGATCAAGGAACAGGGAAAGTAACCAAACGAAAGGATAAAGTAGGAAAGCAAAGAGGGGAGGATAAGAGAACACGGCATGACCGTATACCCCAACGCCGGTCAGCATGTCCACTGATGTCCGGTAGAAAGGATAGATGTCCTCCGTCCAAGAAGTCCAGGGTGCTAGTGCAAACCTCACTGCCAACCCGATAATTATCAAGAGCAGTATCTTCCGGGAGGGAATTAGGAACTTGGAGAAACCCCTGAGCAGATCTTGTATTTGGCCAGCGGCATTAGTCAGTGGTCGCACCTCCCCTCAGGATCACCCTGAACCCATCGATCATTCCTCGGAGATACGATCTCAATCCCCCCTTCACGCCCTGGAGTGATATCTGGAGAGTATAATACGGAAGTCTTACCACAACCTGTCCTAAGAGTCGCGTATAGGATCCCTTTGACCAAGGTATATTCTTCACGAGAATTAGCATATTCTTTGCATAATAGTACGAGCGCATTCGAGTCATCACATTCGAGCCTTTCACACCCGATGACGCAGATACTTTATGATGGGCCACCGCTGATGGAATTACCCAGCTCTCCCATCCCTTTATGAGCGCTTTAAGGCAGAAATCGAGATCCTCTGCGTACATCCAATAGCCCTCGTCAAAGAGACCAATCTCCTCGAAGACCTCCCTCCTTACCATCATTACGCAACCAGTTATGAAATCGACCTTCTCCTCTTTGTCTTCAGTAACATCCGCCTCGTCCATGCCTGGGTGGGAGGAAAACCCCCATCTCCAGTTGAATCTCCCTCCTGCAAACCAGATTACATTTCTACCGGAGTAGAGTATCTTGGGGCCTAGAATCCCCGCTTCCTTCCTCCGTTCGGCGGCCTCCAACATAATATCGATTGCATCATGATCAATCGTGGCATCATTGTTTATAAGGAGAATCGTCTGGGCGCCGTTCTCAAGTGCCCGTGATATTCCACGGTTCACCCCTTTGATGTACCCGAGGTTCTCGTCCATTTTCATAATTTGGATAGATGGCATTTCCCTGGAGATAAGCTCCACCGAACCATCTGTGGACCCGTTGTCCACGACAATTATCGAACTGGTTTTCACTCCTGATTTCACAAGGGAGTCTAGACACTCTAAAGTGTCATCAGCCCTGTTCCAATTGACGGTGATGGCGAAGATTCTCCCGGACAGGACCATTGCCAGGAGATGCAAATATGCCTTCTTAACCCCTTCTTCGAACCGTAAGTTGCCCAAAAGTGGAGACGCCACTTCGGATTCTTATGGCGTTGCCCAAAGACGTCGACCTAAATTTGAGATCCGCATAAAACCTAAGTCCGATTGCAGTTCATCGGATAATTGGTACGAAGCATTCATCGAGTATATCAGACTGCCAGCAGCAAAGATTTATACTGATGTATCATGTTCGGTTTTTCACTATCTCATGTAAATTGAAAGTAAAAATGATAATGATCGATTCGAGGGGTTTGGAGAAACGAAGGATAGGAATTCAATCAGTGGTCCTATGAAGATTGCATTGATCTGTTCTATGGGGGGTCATCTCACTGAGATGATGCGTCTTATGGATGCGTTTGAAAGCCATGATATCTTCTTCGTCACTCATCAAAGCCCTCGCACGGAATTGATTGCTGCGAGGAAGTACTTCATCAAGGAACTTGGTAACAATTGGCTCAGGGTTTTTCTATCGATCATAACCTTCATGAGAATCTTCATGAAGGAGAAACCTTCCGTTATCATCAGTACTGGGTCTGAGATTGCTATTCCTGCATTCTATGCAGCCAAGCTCCTTAAGATCCCTAGCATCTTCATTGAAAGCTGGTGCTGCGTGTACAATACCACTGGTGCTGGTAGGCTTGTTTACCCTGTTTCGGATGTTTTTCTAGTCCAATGGCCATCTCTGATCGAGAAATACGGCAGTAAGGCCAAATTCAAAGGTGGGGTGATCTAATTATTTTCGTGACAGTTGGGTGGCACAATCAGCCATTCTTGCGACTCGTCACGAAGATGGATGAGATCGCAGGAAGAATTGAAGAGGAAGTGGTCATACAAAAAGGCCATACAGAGTACGAGACGAAACATGCGATATCTTTCGACTTTCTCCCTTCAGATGAAGAGTATCTAGAGTATTTCAAGAAAGCAAGGATCATTGTCTGCCACGCTGGAGCTGGAACTCTTTTAAATTCCCTTTCGTTTGGAAAGACAACGATTGTCATGCCCAGACTGAGGAAATATGACGAACACATGAATGATCATCAGCTTGAGTTGGTCGGCGCTCTTAAAGTGAAGAAAGGCTTAACTGTGGTACTTGAGGCGGATGCACTTGAGGAAGCCATTGCGAATGCGAATACCAACTCCACTATACCAATTGAGTCCGATCTATCACTGTGCAAATATATTCGAAAGTGCCTGCAGGATCTTACAGGATCTTGATCTCATTTCACAGTATCAGAAACGGTTCAAGACCAGCCATTCTTGCCATTGATGAATAATTGCTTGGCGCTACGCAATCAACTACATTGAGATTATGAACAATCTGAGTCAGCACTTATTTAAGGAGAAATCACCAATAGAATAGATGATGACGCTGATGCAGTTTGAGATCAGTGTTCAGAACAAACCAGGGGAAATTGCCAGGATTGCTGAACTGTTGGGACGCAATTCTGTAAACATCCAGGGAATTAGCACGGAACTGAACGCCAAGAAGGGCTTTATCAGAGTGATAACCGATGATGAGGCCACCGCTCGCAGGTCCCTCCAGGTTGGAGGATTGGATTTCTTAGAAAGAGAAGTATTAGAGATCTCCTTGCCAGATCGACCTGGGGAGCTTGCCAAGATGACTAGAACACTGGCCAGGGCTGGAATCAACATCGAATCTCTGTTCATTATGGGATCTGGGACCGCTTTTGAAAAGGTTGCCCTAGGTGTCAATGATTTAGACAGAGCGAAAGAGGTTCTCTGGAAATACCTTGTCTAGTCAACCTCGAGCTCCGGATCACGAAGTTGATTGTTGTTCCATAGTGAGATTGCCGCAATTGCCAGAACAATCAGCGATCCACCCAAGATGACTGGTAAAGTTGGAATCTCAGATAGTATGAGGTAGGCGAAAATCACCGCGAAGACAATCTCTAAAAGGAGGATTATCGAAGAGACCGTAGCACCAACCTTCATTAGACCTGCGTTGTAAAGGATAAAGGCGAGCCCGGAACAGAAAATACCAGTGTAAACAGCGCTCGCCATTCCCAAATCGGTCACCGAGAAATTCGATGTGAATGGGAGGCTCATGGGCACCAGGAAGATCGTAGTTAGAATCATGACCACCGCTGTGATCATCAGCACGTTGACCTCCCTCATGAGCACCATTTTTTGATACACTATATAGAAAGCCCAAAGGATGCCCGAGATGAAAACGAGCATATTCCCCAGGAATGTCCCAGATAATACGATGGACAGATCCCCACCGGTAGTGACCACCACAACACCGGTGAGACCCAAACCCAAACCAAGGCCGATTCGGTAGTTAAGCCTCTCACCCAATATGAACACCGCCAGGATGGCAACGAACACGGCGTTAATATCTACCAGAAGAGCGGCGTTCGTGGCTGTGGTCATTGATATCCCTACATGCTGGAAGTTGTATGCAATAGCGTTGACAAGGGCGATCCCCCAGATGATACGATCCTTGAAGAGTCGTGGCTCGTATCTCTTGGCAACCAGTACTACGACCATAAGAAACAAAGAACCTATCAGGAACCGGAGGAAGGAATAGAAAAAAGGGTCGATCTCCTCCACACCGATCTTAGCCGACACGAATGAAGTTCCCCAAAGCAAGCTGGCCAGAATGATATATCCCTCGTGGCGGAACCCCTTTGTCGCCATCCGTTGGCAATTAAGATGCGTGTATTTAACGGGTGGGTGGCGACTCTAGTCCAACTGTTCTCCGATCAAGGTTGTACCTGGTGATATCTCGGTACCATCATCTAGTACGCATCCAACGAGTCTAGAGCCTTTCCCGATCATGCATCCTATCCCGAGGGCGCTCTTCTCAATATGACATTGATTCCCGATCTCACAGCGGTCCATCAACAGGGAGTCGACTATCTCAGCTCCCATATGGACATGAATCGAAACGCCAAGCACAGATCGCCTTATGATCGAGCCGCTCTCGACAACAGTATCACATCCAATGTGGACTGGGGGATCGATGCCATCCATCCGGGGATATTTGCCTTTCTTCGAAGCCATCTCAATGTTGGCCTCTATGAGGTCAGATGGTCGACCTATGTCCTTCCACATTCCATGAATCGGGGCGCCAAATAGAGCCTTGCCCATGCCCATGAGTTTAGGAAATAGATTCTTTGAAAAGTCGAACATCTCCCCTTCAGGTATGTGTTCAACCACACCCCTTTCCAAGATGTATATACCAGCATTGACAAGGTTGGAAAAGACCTCATGGCGGGCAGGTTTCTCTTTGAACTTCACTATCCTGTTGTTGGGATCAAGTCCGACAATACCAAACTCTTCTGGCCTGTCCACAGTGGTGAGGGCCATTGTAGCGAAGGCTTCCTTTGCCCGATGTCGCTCTATCAAGTCCTTCATGTCCACATCAGCCAGGACATCACCGCTGGCCACCACAAATGTCCCGACAATCCTTGATTCAAGGAGCTTCACGGCTCCGGCCGTGCCCGCTGGCTCGTCCTCGTAAGCAACTGTGATCTCCGCACCTTTGGAGTCGAATCTGCGAAGTGCGTTCGAGAGATCGTCGGCTCTGTAGCCACAGGCCACGAATATCTGTCCAATCCCCGCATCGATTAGAGCACTCAGGATGTATTCGATGCAGGGCTTTCCAAGCACTGGAAGCAGGGGTTTAGGCCGATTGTTAGTAAGCGGCCTGAGCCTGGTTCCCCTTCCACCAGCCAGAACGATTGCCTGTTCGACGTCCTTGGCCAACAGTTAACCTCCTCACCAGCCATTGAATTTCTCATATCTAATTGCTTTCCAATCAATATGTGATCCTTCAATCGATTGACGGTCTGTGCTCCCAAGATCGATGCCCAAGCCCGGAAGCGGAAGGGTGGAGAGGAATCCCTTTTCCATGGATATTGCCGATGTGGGATCATCGATGAGTGAGAGGTGAGAGTCCAGGTCTGCATATTCCACGCAATCTTGGGAAAGAGCAAAGTGGAGTCCGGCCGATATTGACGCCTCGCACTCCGACATGCAGCCCACCATCGCCTTCATTCCATGAAATTCACATCTTCTTGACAATTCAATAGCTGGTAGTATCCCCCCGACCTTGGCGAGCTTGATGTTTACCAATCTCACTCCTTGAAGGCGGCCAATTCTTTCGATGTCCTCCGCTGATCTAACAGACTCATCGGCCATAACCGGTATCTTGGAAGACCGACCCACTTCGCAGAGACCTTCGACATCATCAGCGTCGACAGGCTGTTCAACGAATTGGATTCCAATTGGCGTGATCGCTTCCATGAAAGCATTGGCTTCCTCCGTGGTGAATGCCTGGTTGCAGTCGACCCTTAACACCATTTTGGGATAGCGTCGTCTGACCTCATTAATGATGTAGAGGTCACGATCAAGGTCAAGGCCGACCTTAAGTTTCAGGATCTGGAATCCGGCCATAGAACGCTGATGGATAGCCGCAAGGGACTCTTGAATGCCCATGATGCCTATTGTTACTGAGGTCTCGATTCGATCCTTGACCCGTCCCAATAGGTCGCATAGTGGCTTTCCTTCCATTCGAGCGAGAAGATCATGAAAGGCTGTGTCCACTCCGCACTTGGCAGCGTTGTCCTCCTCGGAGATGGAGGACATGAGATCGTGCAACTGGGCAACAGTCAACTCCTCGGATGGTAGAACCCCTATTAAATCCTGAAGAAAATGGATGGCTGACTCCGGTGTATCACCGGTGACGATGTTAGGAGCAACGACTCCTATGCCCTCGTTACCACCAGACCTCACCCTCAATAGAACATTGACCACCTCCTGAGAGCGGTGGGTAGCGATGACAAAGGGTCGCTCCCTCGCCATCCTGATGAACACATAATCCAATCCATCGATGCGAGCCTTACTCATAAAGCTTCACAACGTTGTCATCCTTCTTAGCTCCAATGGCCTTGGCAACGGGTCGGCATTTGGCCCTCATGACGTAAGCAATAGGGCGGAAATCGTGATCCGACAGGGCCTCGAAGTTGGCCATTCCTTTGGCAATTATGAGGTCCGCCCCTTTCATATATTCTAGGAGGGTATTACTCATTCTCTCCAGGCTGACTCCGACAGCGAAGGTTCCCGTGTCCAGGACTCTGTCGAACTGGTCCAGGATTGAAGATCGCCTGGCATCCTCTAAGGTTACATCGGTGAGCACTGGCCTTCCCTTGACCACGCCTGTAACCTCGACCCCGATCGACTGGATCTCCCTGACCAGGAGCTTGTCGAAAACCTGCTCCCCACAGTTGTCCAAGAAGTACAGCACCTTCTCCGAAGATTCCAGCAACCTCTCGATCTCTGGAAGATCGTTGATGCCAAGAGGCTGGGCAAGAATGGAATCGAACGCCTCCACCAGATCCTCAGGGTCGTCGAAGCCCTTCCCGATACCGAAGTCCATGACATTCCCAGCAATGGCGCAGAGAATGGCTGCATTCAACCTGTCCGTCGATGCATCGATGTACTCTTCGGCTCGGGGTAGCAACGAGAGCGCAACCTCGTCCGCCCTGATCTTGAGTTCCAAGTATGGATCCTCTGATCCCATGAGGTGATAAGCTCTCCTGTGTACCTCAGTTGCCAACTCTGCTGAGTTCACGCCTTCATAGAATCCATTGTTAAGGATCTCTAGACTTTCCTTCATGACCCCCAGTGCCCTATTCGGGGCCACAAGCTCGGTCTCGAAGAATACCCGTCCCAGTAGGCAAGGGATGCACTCGGGGTCCATCTTCATGCTCCCTGGAGGTATCTGATTGGTGAAGAACTCTTCTATCAATATCCAGGATGAGCGGGAAATGGTCGCAATACCTTTATGAGGAACACTAGAGATTTGCCGAAAGGGACCAAGATGGCGGATTCTTTGACTCTGAGGGTTGCCCGTGCCCACCACCAGTCTGAGGTGGGCCTGGGGAGAGCGAGGATCGATTCCAAGACCCGGAAGCAGCTGGGGGTGGAAGTTGGTGACTTCATCGAGATTGTTGGAAAGAGGACCACAGCGGCCAAGATCTTCAGGGCTTCCCAGGATGATGAGGGAAAGGGAATCATTAGAATCGACGGCATGATCAGATCAAACGCTGGGGTTTCGATAGGCGAGAAGGTGTCGGTAATCAAAGCGGATTCTCAACCTGCATCCAGGATCGTGGTGGCTCCCAAAATACCCCAGGGAAAGAGGGTCCGTTTTGGTCAAGGAGTGGAGAGCCTTTTCAAGAAGGGACTCCTGAACCGTCCCCTGGTCAAGGGGGACGAGATCATCATTCCGAACATCGCGCTTATGGGCGGCTACCTACCCTTCATGGTAACAGCCACCACCCCCAATGGCGTGGTCGTTGTAGGAGATCACACAGAATTGGTCGTGAAGACGGAGCCCATGGAGATGATTGGAGCGCCCACTGTTTCCGTGACATATGACGACGTTGGGGGACTCGAGGAAGAGCTCCAGAGGGTAAGAGAAATGATCGAGCTTCCACTCAAGAACCCTGAGTTATTCGACCGTCTTGGCATAGATCCACCAAAGGGTGTTCTCCTTTACGGCCCGCCGGGAACTGGGAAGACGCTCATGGCAAAAGCGGTGGCAAACGAGGCAGGGGCTAGCTTCTACTCGATCCAAGGACCTGAGATCATATCAAAGTACTACGGGCAGAGCGAGGAGAAGCTAAGGGAGCGATTCGAAGAGGCGGAGAAGAATGCTCCATCGATAATCTTCATTGATGAGATCGACTCCATCGCTCCCAGAAGGGAGGATGTCCATGGAGAAGTGGAAAGAAGGGTGGTGGCGCAGCTCCTCACCTTGATGGACGGCCTAAGCGGGAGGGGTCAGGTGATCGTCATCGGAGCCACCAACCGGGAGGATGCCATAGATCCCGCCCTCAGAAGACCTGGTAGATTCGACAGGGAAATCGAGATCGGAGTTCCCTCCAGTGATGGCAGGATGGTTATCCTTGAGATACACACTCGCGGAATGCCCATGGAAGATGATGTGGACCTGGAGGAGTTCGCCAGGACCACCCATGGTTTCGTGGGGGCTGATCTGGCAGCCCTTGCCCGCGAGGCTGCAATGAACTGCTTGGCACGTCTTGTTCCAGAATTAGAGCTGGGAAACCCGATACCAACAGAAGTCCTAGAGAAGATGAGGGTGACCCTTGAAGACTTCAATGGGGCCCTAAGGGAGATCGAACCCAGCGCCATGCGTGAGGTGCTTGTGGAGATCCCGCGGGTCACATGGGATGATGTGGGAGGCTTGGATGATGTGAAGAGGCAGTTGAAGGAGATGGTGGAGCTGCCTATAGAAAAGCCCGAATCCTTCAAGAGACTGGGCATCAAGCCCGCCAAGGGCATATTGCTCTATGGCCCACCAGGAACCGGGAAAACTCTCATGGCCAAGGCCTTGGCCAATGAGTCCAATGCAAACTTCATCTCCATAAAGGGGCCAGAGATCATGAGCAAGTGGGTTGGCGAGAGCGAGAAGGCGGTGCGCCGGGTCTTCAAGAAGGCAAAGCAGGTCTCGCCCGCGATCGTATTCCTGGATGAATTGGATTCTATCGCCCCTAAAAGGGGTAGTGATGGCGACAACAACGTGACAGAGAGGGTGGTGAACCAACTTCTGACCTCTTTAGATGGATTGGAGGGACTTGGCAAGGTGACGGTCATGGCGGCCACCAACAGGCCAGATATCGTAGATCCGGCTTTGCTTAGACCGGGAAGATTCGACCTGCTGGTCCTGATCCCGATCCCTGACGCAGTTGCGAGGAAGAGTATACTGGAGATACACACCCGCGAGATGCCTTTGGCCGAGGATGTTGATCTTGAGTCCATTGTAAGAAGGACTGAGGGATTCGTTGGAGCAGATATCGAATCGCTTTGCCGGGAATCAGGTCTCAACGCAATGAGGGAGAATGAAGAAGCGGAAAAGGTCGAGATGAGGCATTTTGAGGCCGCCCTGGAGAAAGCTTGCCCCTCCGTGGACAAGGATATCATGCGGCGTTATGAAGAGATGTCAAAAAGGCTAGAGAGGGTTCAATTGGACTTCGATAGCCTTGGTCCTTACAGATGAGCGGGGTTAAAAGGCCAGCTAATCGATTGAGGACTCATTTCCGGTCCAAGGCCAGGGTACGAAATCGACAGGATTATATACAGACACTCTCATTCTTTATCCAGTCTTCCTGACTATCTGGCAGGTGCTGGGATGAGGAAATTTATTACCGAGCTAAGAGGCAAGACCGTAATGACCAATGATGGTCAGATTCTGGGCATGATCGACAACTTCGTTGTGGACACCGACTCCGGAGAGATCCAGCACGTCCTGGTGGTTCCGGCCGAGGAGATCGAGGCCAGGCTGTTTAGGAACGACTCTCAGGGAAGGCTAGTTCTACCCTTTAGCGAGATGAGGGCTGTTCGAGACGTCGTGGTCATGAACATCGCCTGATCATTAATCAGGAGAACCCCATCATTCCAAATGGGCACAATACTCTATTCTTCCAGGAGCTTGGCTACTCTTTCCTTGTTCATCCTGGCATCGCTGAACCCTGGGGCTCTTTGCAGTGCTACCTCGTAGAACTCGATTGCTCTGACAAGTTCCTTGTTTCTCTCGGAGACTATGCCCATTCCATTGATCGCCTCTGGGGTCTGCTCCATCCTCAGCGCTGAGATGAAAGATTCTCTTGCGCCCTCAATATCTTCGAGCGCCAGTTGACAAAATCCAAGATTTGTGAGATAAAGAGGCATCTGTTTGGTCAGCAAAGACTGTCTGAAACATTTCTCTGCATCCTCGTTCTCACCCTTTAAATACAGGGTGCAACCGAGGTTGTTCCATGCATCCGAATACCCAGGTTCGATTTCGACAGCTTCTCTGAAGATGCTTTCAGCCCTGTCCAAGTCCCCCTTCATCCTCGTTGCGACACCTTGAGCACTCATGAGCCATGGGCTTCGAGGATAGATCTTGAGCAGTCTATCGAGGTTCAACAGGGCGTATTCAGCCTTTCCTTCCCCTATCAATGCGATAGCACTTATCGACTCCTCAAGCTCCCCCTCCCCCAGACGCTTGGCACACTCCATAGCTCGTCTTGAGTCCCGCTGCTCCAGAAGAACAATACATTTCCTTCTAAGAGCCTCGGGCGAATCCTTGACCAGTTCAAGAATGCCTGAGGACTCGGCTAAACGACCCATCCTGTGCATAAGCGCTTCAAGATCGAGCAGGGATTCAGTTGAGGCTGAACGCCTTCCGCTGTCTCCCACGGAGGCCAACGCCTCCTCAAAGTTTCCAGTCTCCATCAAGATGTGGGACCTTCTCAGAAGTGCTTGTGGATTGCTAGGTTCCAGTTCAAGACACTTATCCACCTCGCTGAGCGAGGCCTCGAGGTCTCCCATTGCCTCAAGCAGGAGCGAGGCATCCATGTATCTACGGCAGATAGTGTCCTCCCCCGTCTCCCCGCCTTCGATTATTCCCGCGGCTTCCAGAGCCTTGTCCCTATGATCTGATGCATCCTCAAGGTCGGGATCAAGTGATGCGGCAACCGCGAATGACCTGGCGGCATCCTCGAAGAGGCCTGCATCCATCTGTACCCTTCCCAGCTCCATCCATATCCTTGGCTTCGATCTGTCCAAGGCGAGTGTGTCCCTCCAGGCTTGAATTGCCTCCTCCTCTTCCCCCCTGTCAGTGAAGATGGAAGCCCGGTTCTGAAGAGCGTCCATATTGTCGGGATCGATGGAAAGGGCCTTGTCGAGATCGGCGAGGGCTTTCTGATGCTGTCCCATTGCTTTCCGCACCAGCGCCCTGTTGTTATATCCCATTGGATCCCTAGGAAAGAGTTGGACCAATCGATCGAAGGTCTTCAGTGATTCATCCAAACGTCCCAACTCGAAAAGGGTGGCACCCTTGTTGATCAATGCATATGCCATCCTTGGATTCAATCTGAGCGTGGAATCATAGGCGACCAGTTCCTCCTCAAAGTCGCCATTCTCATGCAATAATAAGGCCAGAAGATACCAGTTGCTCGGATTTGATGAATCCAATTGAGAAGCCCATCTGCAAGAGACAATGGCACCCTCAAGGTCCCCCTTGGCTTGCAATGCCCTAGCTTTCATTCTCCATACCGAATCCTGATTTGGCTTGAGTTCGATGGCTTTCTCGAGCTTGTTAAGAGATTCCCCGTACCGCCCCTCCTTCATATCATTCTCTGCAGTCTTGATCAGAGAATCGTACCTGCCGCGGCTGGGAAGGTAGCGGCCTCCCTCCTCCTCCAAGATGTGCCTGTCGACATCGCTGAGCACCCTGTCTTCCATACCAAACTTGCTCAGAAGATCAATGAGCTTGGAGAGGTCAGCATATGCAATGTCATTCTCATCGGCGAAGAACTTCGCCTCCTCACTCATCTCATGAGTGGATACAATCACAGGAAGTCTTTCCACGAAATCCGCTTTCTCCCTCAGCTTTCTGAGGGAGTTGATCGATATCTTCTCCTTCCTCTGAGAAGCCGTGACAAGATATGGACCATCTTTTCCACGGGCTTCAATTCTCACCGTGTCTTCTGATATCACTGCAGCGTTAACCTCAAGTCCTAGGTTCTCAAGCACGGCGATCACTAATGACTTGAACCGATCTTCATCGAGCTTGTTGAGTCCTGAGACGACCCTTTCCCTCAACCTCTCATCCAGGACCTCGTCAAGACTCCTCATTCCCCACCACCCAGCACTTGTTTTATTAAGCTCAATCTAAAATCGACGAGGTCATCAGGAACCTTTGCTATCAGCTTCCCAGCTTCCTGAACTCGGTCGATGTCCATAAGCACTGATGCCTTCTTAATGATGGCCTCCAAACGATCCTGGTCGCTCAGCTTTTTCTTCATCACATACTCTAAAAGGGATAATGCCTGATCGTGATCGCCACACCAGTGCTCGAGTAGAGCCTGGTTGGAAATAGCTACCCATCTAAGCTGAGGGAAAGCATCCCCTCTCTCGTACATGCCCTTCGCCATACCTGCCCATCTTTCGATGAACGCAACCTTAGCCTCTTCGATCACTGGAAGAGATCTCACTCGACGAACAACGAGGGATATCAGGTTTCCCATGCGTATGGATGCTCTGGCCCAGGGAAGTACATCGTAGTCCAGGGTTAGGGATGCCTCCAGAAAATCGGAGATTATGTCCCTTCGTGGGACACGCTCATCCCCCCTCAATCTAATGCCCACACCCATGAAAGAAAGATAGCGGTCCATTATATTGGGGACCTCCCTCTGGTCGCCCTCCATCGACGATCTGAATCTCACAGCAACCTCTGGACCCTTATTGAACACCACTCCTTTCGAAGGAGAAGGACCTATCATCATGGAAGGAGAGCACACCCTCATGAATCTGCGGTCAGAGTATGGGTCAAAGGCCCGGGGCAGGAAGATGAACGGATCCTTGATGCCCTCGAAGCAACTAGTGCAGAGCAACATTCCTTCCGATATTCCAGAACCGCAGCCAAGGCAGTGCAGAGAAATCCCTCTCCTTGATGTATGTTGAGATTATTTTAAAACATTAATTGATTCGTTACGGAAAGGGCTAGAGCCTCTTGCTCATGTACACTCCCTTCCTTGAGTAACCAAGGGAGGCATAGTATCTTCGCACACCCACCCCGCTTGTCACATGCATCTCTCGACACCCCTCCTCGCGACTGATTGATTCTGCGATCTCGAGAAGACCCTTGCCGAACCCCTTGTGCTGCCATTCATCGCTGCCTGGTTCAAGCGGAGCCATCCTCCCAAAGACCTTGAGCTCTCTCAGGCGTGCCAGGCTGTCTTCTTTGGGCTCGATTCGCAAGCGAGCGTAGCCCACCAGCGGACCATTTTCATCGAGCACGAATGATATGAAATGCTCCATGCCGCCAGAGGCATCGTAACTCATGATCTCCGTCTGGACCTCCTCCTCGGATGGATCTAAGCCCAACAAACCTACCTCCCGGCACCGGATGCACTTGCATCCTCCTCCCATTTGGGCAAGACGTTCGGCGACCAACTGTCTAAGATGTCCCTTATCGACCCCATCTTCTATCAGGGGGACCGGTATGTCCCTCTGTATCCTTTGTATCCTCACATATGAGGGCACAATGGCCTTCATCTGGGCGATCACCTCCGCAGCCTGGTCGGTCGAGTAAGGGAGGTATTCTCCATGCTCCCACATCTCGTATAGTTTGGTGCCCTTGACGACCAATGTAGGATATATCTTCAGCATATCCGGTCTGAATCTAGTATCGGAAAATACTCTCCTGAAGCACTCCAGATCGTTCTCAGGAGATGAGCCTGGAAGTCCAGGCATGATGTGGTAGCAGACCTTCAGACCTCTTTTCTTAGCCACTTTTGTCGCTTGAGCGACCTCCTCGATGCCGTGGCCTCGTTCCACCCCGGTAAGAACATCATCATCCAGTATCTGGACGCCGAATTCGACACGAGTGGTGCCCATGTACATTGAGAGGTCGGCGGTCTCATCATCAAAGGCATCGGGCCTCGTCTCCACGGTCATGCCAATACAGCGATGTCTCGCCGTTTCGTTGAGGGCATGGGCATCTTCCAGATCATTGGAATGGATCCCATTCATGGCATCGAAGCACCCCTTGACAAAGGATTGCTGGTAGTCAGGCTCGCGTTTGGTGAATGTGCCCCCCATCACGATGAGATCGATCTTGTCGGTCCTGTGACCGATGGCCTCCAGCTGCTTGATACGATCGATGGTCTGCCTGTATGGATCAAAATCATTTCTCAGGGCTCGTCTGGCCGCTGGCTCCTTGCCAGTGTATGACTGCGGAGATCCATTGGTAACCCCCCCAGGACAGTAGATGCAACGACCATGGGGACAGTCGGCGGGGGAAGTCATGACGGCAACAACTGCAACCCCACTGAGAGTACGTACCGGCTTTCGCTGCAATAGAGGGATTAACAAAGGTAGGATTTCCTCGTCGGCCCACCTCAAAGTTGCTGAATTCGGAGGTACGCTGGATAGCCCTAGCTCACGACAGAGTTCTATCTTGCTCCTCTGAAGTTCCAGCTTGTCCCTCACCCGTCCTTCCAAGATGAGGGATATGAGTTTCTGGTGGTACTCGGCCTCGACCATGTTTTCTCGGTCCAGCTCATCCGAAATATACCCTTGTGGCTTCCGTGTCCTCTTTCTCTGGCTCCTTGGACTCGATGACATCGATAGCATAGATAGCCATGAGCGGGATGATCCTGATCCCACCCTGCCCCTCTTCCGAATCCAGCTCGATGCATATCGCGGTCCCGTTGCCGAAAGAGGTATAGTACTTGAACTCACCAAAGCTGACAAGGAATTCATCACCTGGCCCCTTGCTCATGATCCTGTATTTGGATCCCTTGGTGAAGGTCGGTTCTATATCCTTCATTCCCTCGCCTCCTTCTCCGCAAGCTCCTGGAAATGATCAATGGTCTTGCGGTAGCTCTCCATGGCCATCTCCACATTGGCTTCGGTGAAGCTCCACGCCTTGCGAAGGTCGCCATATCGTATCCTGTAACCCTTCTTCATCTGTCCATCCCGTTCGGTTTCCGACTCCTCAATGACATCCATCCCTTTCAGCTTGTTCAGATGCCGGTAAATGGTAGGGCGGGTGGTCTCAAGATATATGGCCATCTCATCAACCAGCCAGACACGTTTGATGTTACGCATGAAGCAGTCCATGAAGAGCCGGTATGGAACGCTTTCCTGGACGGTCCTGGCTTCCGTCTTGGGATCGTATCCTTTGGGGAGATAACCGATCTGTCTTAGAAACTGAAGAGCCACATCATCGATGTTGGTGAGTGGTGTCAGTGGGGTGTTGCTAATAACACTTAACTCGAAAATTTCATCACCAGATCACCACTAATGAAGTCATTGAATTTAATTATTTTTAATTCACCTAATTATTGAAAGGTGTATCATTCACTATGCATGTGATCGTCTTTTCCGTCGTGATTAATGATAGGTTATCACACTTGGGTACAATAAGGACTAGCAACCTGTACATATAGGATAACATATTCCTAATTATAAAAAAATGATAAATATACCCTTTTTATTCCAGATTAGTAGGTGTTAATATGAATTTCAAGACAATATTGGCAGCGGTGATAGTCGCGGTTATTGTGATTGCTGGAATTGCCGGTGCGTATTGGCTTACTCAGGAGGAGGAGGGAAATGTTGTCTACTGGACGCCTATTGCCCCAAACCTCCAGAAAGCCGCCGTTGCGTCCGGAGAGGTTGATGGTGGGGTTGCTTGGGAACCCTACTGCTCAGACGGATTCCTAGACGGCACCACCAATGTCTGGAAGTGGTCTGACGAGCTTTGGCCGGGGCATCCATGTTGCGTAGTCGCAGTGGATAACCAATTTGCCGTTGATCATCCTGATTTGGTGAAGAGAGTAGTGAAAGTCCATGTCGAAGCCAACCGTTGGATTGCCGAGGCTCTCTCCAACACCTCAAGTGCCAACTATACAATGCTCTTGGAGATGGGTGCTGATTTCAGCAACAGGAACACAACAGTTATTGCGAGCTCCCTTGAGCATCTGAAGTTCCAGTACGAATTCGATCAGGAGTTCATGGACGGTCTTGAGGTCATTACTGAGAAGTACATCGAGCAGGGACTAGTAGCAGAATCGAAGATTCAGGAGAGAGGTTACTCCAATATTAGCGACTTCGTTGCCTCCTTCATCAACCCGGCATGGTTGGTGGACATCGATGATGTTCAGCCAAGCGAAACCATCTTGGGTCAGGTGAGACTCGCATATCTCACTGGGGATGTTCATCAGCTAGCAAGAGTGGTCGCGATGAACACCACTGTCGGTGGCGGGGAGAACCTATTCGTGAAGTACGGTATCGGCATCATTGATCCCAATCCTGGTGGTTATGCGAACGGTGGTGCGGTCATGACCGCTTTTGCCGGAGGCCAGTGTGATATTGGTTTCCTGGGAAGCCCACCTGCGATCCTTCAACATCTGAACGCAGGGGTTGACATAAGTCTCGCATCTGTCGTAAACACAGAGGGATCTGCTATTTTCGTAAACCCCTCGATTACATCGATAGATGATTTCAAAGGGAAGACCTTTGCCACGCCTGGGGTTTCATCCATCCAGCATCTGATGCTACTGGACTACCTGACCGGCCAGGGTTTTGAGGTCAAACAGGCGTGATAGCTGCACTTCCTCAAACCCCTTTTCAAACCTTTTAACAAACTTTTTAAATCTGTTAAATATAGTCCCGTGAGAGGCTGGGGTTAGATGAATAGACCCGTGGTAGATGATAACAAGACCAATGGGGATCGTCCTTCTCGCAATGGAATTGTGAAATGGTTCACGAGGCTTTTCGATCTTAAGGTCATCAGGACTATCGTAATCACCATCATATCGCTCACGGCATTCGTAGTGGTCTGGCAGGTAATAGCCAATGCATTGTCCAGCGAGTTCTTACCCCCGCCTGGTGATGTCTTTGACGCTTTCATTATCGTTTTCCAAGGACCAGATCCAGCCACAGGTCTCTCGATGTGGGACCACATCTGGGCAAGCCTTCAACGCTTCATTCTTGGTTTCATATTGGCCTTTGTTATTGCAGTCCCGCTTGGTTTAATAATGGGATTCTCGAAGATCGCCGAGGATTTCGGTAAGCCAATCGTTGAGATATTCCGCCCAATACCGCCTATCGCCTGGATTCCTTTTCTCCTCATCGTTCTTGGCTCCATACTCGGTCCAGTCGTCGCTATCTTCATCGGTGTATTCTTTCCAGTCCTGTCCAATGTCATCTTCGGAGTGAAGAGTGTGGATCCTATCCTAATGGATGCGGCAAGAACGCTTGGTTCAAGCAAGCCCACGCTCTTCAGAAAGGTCATTTTCCCGTCGACTGTTCCCTATCTGATGACCGGGATAACAATAGGATTGGGCATAGGGTGGATGTGCATAGTTGCAGCGGAGTTCTTTGGAGCTAGAGGAGGGGGGGTGGGTCAATTCATCATTCAACAGAGCAACATTGGAAGATGGGATTGGATGTTCGCGGGACTGATCGTGATCGCCATCCTTGGTTTCGTCACAACCGGATTCAGTCGTTTCATTGAAAGGAGGGTGTCTAATTGGATGGGACAAATGTAGTGCTTTCCATAGAGAATCTGAAGAAGGTCTTCGAGAAGGACGAGGACACCCTGGTTGCCATCCATGATTTCAATCTTAATGTGAGTAATGGTGAGTTTGTCTGCGTACTTGGTCCCTCGGGTTGTGGAAAGACCACACTCCTGAGGATAATTGCGGGCTTAGTCGAACCATCAGGTGGGCGAATCCTACTCAACGGAAAAAAGATAGAAGGACCGGGTTCTGATAGAGGGATGGTGTTTCAGGAATTCGCCTTATTCCCTTGGAGAACGGTCAGGAAGAACATTGAGTTTGGGCTTGAAATCAAGAACATTACCAAGGAGGTCAGGCACGCTACATCTCAGAAATACATAGAATTGGTTGGCCTCTCTGGATTCGAGAACTCTCACCCCTATGAGCTTTCTGGTGGAATGAAACAGAGAGTGGGTATAGCTCGAGCCCTTGCTAATGACCCGTCAATCCTATTGATGGACGAACCATTCGGTGCCCTGGATGCCCAGACAAGGAATCAAATGCAGAAAGAGCTCCTAAGAATCTGGAAGGAGACAGGTAAAACTGTGGTATTCATCACTCATTCCGTGGATGAGGCAGTTTATCTTTCTGACAGAATAGTGGTGATGAGCCCCAGACCAGGTACTGTAGCGGATATTTTCGAGATTACCCTCCCTCGACCGCGGGACAGGGCCGATGTCGAATTCGCTTCTCTAAGGAAGAGTATCCTCTCGGAGATCGAGAACATGGCAAATGCATCTAAGCCGACTTCTCCGCCGCATCCTCAATAGCCTTGAGCATACTCGCTTTGGGGATGATCACGGTAACAGGGACAGTCAGAAGCTTTTCAATTGTCGGGGCAACTATTGGGGCACATACCACCGCTATCGCGCCATCCTTTTCCGCATTCACGGCGGCGATTATTGCCTCCTCAATTGTGGTTGCGGGGTATTCCTTGACCCTGACATTCTTTTCGCCAATTCGAACGATACGTTCCACTATCGTGTTGAGGACTGGGCGACTAGCGATAACCGCTATGAAGTTGCCTCCTGGGTGGTTCTCAAGCTTCCTTACGGCATATATGATGCTCCTGACGGTCCGAAGGTTGGGTTCTCTCTCCTCCTGCATGATCTTGTAGACCGTGCTCTGGGATATCCCAGTACGGGAGCAGAACTCATGAATGCTCATCTCTAGATCTTCGTCCAGAACTTTGCGCAGAGAAGTCTTAAACCCTCCCGAACCGCGAAGGATGCCGGCTATCAGCTCGTCGACTAGTGACATTTGATCTATTCCCCTTTCACCATCTTGGCGGCGTTGTCACCAGCGATGCATCCCTGACCCACCGCCCGGGCCAACTGCCATGGTTTTCCAGTGACGTCTCCGCACGCGAAGGCCCCCTTCACCTCGGTCTGGCAATCCTCATCAACCTTGATCTTACCAGATGGATCTGGGATAATATCGATATCCAGAGCAAGCTCCATGGAGCCTTTGGCTCCAAGCTCGATGAAAACCCCGTTGACCTCGATGATCCTACCGCCTTCGAGTTCGATCCCAGTGACCAGCTTCTCACCGAGAATCCTCTCGATCCTCCCCGGGTGAATGACCTCAATGTCACTTTTCTCGACCTTCGCCATCAGAGGTTTGGCCACCTGCATTTCATCTGCTATCCAGTAGACCTTGGATGCGTACTCCTTCAACAGCAATGCAGAGGCAGCCGCCTCACTCTCCCCTCCCACTACGGCTACCACCTTTCCCCTGAAGAAGTTGCAGTCGCACTGAGCACAGTAGCTTACCCCACGACCATAATACTCTTTCTCGCCCTCTGCTCCAAGCTTCTTACGAGAAATACCAGGGGCCAGGATGATCGCTTTTGTGGTAATCTCTGTGTCGTGGTCTGTAAGGACCTTGAATCCATTATCGATTTTCTCTAGCTTCACTACCTCTTCCCTTAGCACCTCAGTACCGAATCGCTCTGCCTGGTGAACACCTGCATCCACCAGATCTCTTCCATTAATGAGCTTTATTCCGAAGTAGTTCTCCACTTCATGACCAAATATGGCACTCTTCTCAGGATGCCCGATCATTATTGTATCAGCTTTCTTCCTTGATGAATGAATAGCGGCCTGGATCCCAGCTGGACCGCAACCGATTATTGTAACATCTGCCTGCAAAGCATCTCCCCACTTCCTATTGTCTTAAGTGCCTCTTAGAGATTTCGAGTAGATGGATTTGAAGTGAGCTTGAAAATTGTAAAATCGATGGTCTAGCCAATCAAGGCCATGAGAAAGGCTAGACCACGTTTTTCAGGATGAATTAGGATTTTCAATTGGTTCAGATGAAGGTGTTCAGCTTCTGCTTGAGCGCTTCTTTGGGAAAGGCTCCAACGATCTGATCAATGATATGACCTTCCCTGAACACCAGCAAAGTGGGAATAGCGTAGATGTTGAAATCTCTCGCAATGCCTTGGTTCTCGTCGGTGTTGAGCTTTCCGAAGGCGATCTTGCCTTTCATCTCGTGTGAAAGCTCCTCGATAATGGGGGCTATCATCTTGCAGGGCCCACACCAAGGAGCCCAGCAGTCGACTACCGTTATGGGATACTTACTTACAAAATCGCCGAAGTTACCGTCATTCACCTCGACCGGTCCAGTGGGCCAACCGTTGCCCTTAGAAGCCTCATTCATGATATCATCCATCATCTTCTTCTTGATCTTATCAATCTCGTCCATAAGGATACACTCCATCGGTTGTGCAATCCTGGTGCAAAACCAAATCCACAGAATCTATTAAAAACCTTTTGCTCCGACAGCCTATGAATATTGAACGAAATTTCTTCTTCGAAAAATGGATTTCTGGTAATGAAATCGAGGAATTGCTGCATTGGGGCCAGTTCCGAAGCATTTTTAAGAAGCAATTGCAATACGAGCGACTGTGATTGCAGATGTTGGAGGAAGCGTCTGAGTTCATTGGGCTCCAGGTGTACACCCCAAAGGGAATCTTCTTGGGGAACGTAAACAACCTCGTAATTGACCTCGAGAAGAAGCTGATCGACGGTCTGTTCGTCAGCGAGACCAACCCCCTACTGGTGGAAGATTCGAAGCCGGTCAATGTGCCATTCAGATGGATCCAATCCGTGGGAGACATAATCCTTCTGAAGTACTTCCCGAAACGGGTGAGCACTAGACCGCAGGGTCCCCCTCTGTGATCGGGTAAAATCTTTTTCTATTCATACCCCTCTAGCTTCCAGTATGTGCTTTAGTTTTGCCGAAGGGATCTATATCGATCCCACTGCAATTATTATCGGAAATGTCAAGATCCATGAGGGAGCTAGCATCTGGCCGTATGCCGTGATCCGCGGGGACGCGAATTCTATAGAAATCGGAGAAGGGTCTAACATTCAGGAGCATGTCATGATCCACGTTGATCACATCGATACAGCATTCATTGGCAAGGATGTTTCGGTGGGCCATGGGGCCGTGATTCACGGTGCCCATATAGGCAACAGATGCATCATTGGAATGCATAGCACGATCCTCAATGGAGCCGAGATAGGAGATGACTCCATCATTGGGGCGGGAACCGTGGTAACCAGCGGAATGAAGATCCCGCCAAAATCGATTGTGGTGGGTGTGCCCGGTAAGATAATCAAGGAAAATCAGGAATCTAACAGGGAGGCTGCAGAGACGAATGCGAAGGCTTACCACAAGTTCAGGGACGAGTATATCGCGGGGAAACATAAGCGCTACATGGGCCCCTAAGCCCAGACGAAGGGTCTGCCTCCATCAGTAGGATGTCGGGCCTTTTTCCTACCAGAGCGGTGATCTCCTCGCTCATGGCCTTCATTCTCTTTGCTGCCTCAAAAAGCCCTTTTGATTCGAAGAACGCCACGGAATCCTCAAGTGTGGTAATCTCGTCGCCATCAATCAGGTTGTCAGAATGGCAGACTATCTTCTCCTCAATGGTTACTGGTAGATAATCCCCGTCCGGAAGGTCAAGAGCCTCCACCTCATCTTTCAAGAGTCCGGCACCAATGTGTCTCTGTATAATCCTCACGACTGGATCAGGCAACCCAATAGAGCGAGCGATCTCCGCACTAGCAGCCACGTGCCCTATACCGTGTGTTCTTGACCTTCCGATATCATGTAGAAGAGCCCCTGCTCTAACCAGTTCGACATCGGCTCCGCATCTATCGGCCAGTAGGGCGGCAGCGGCGCTGACCACACAGCAGTGTCTGATGACCTTTCCTGAGCACCCGGCCTCCTTCAGAAACCGGAGGCATTCCTTCTCACTCGGTATCGCCTTCAACCCTCTTCCCCCTCTCGGTGGGGATTATCCTTAGTCTTCCATTGAAGTCCTGGCGTAAACCCTCACCGCCGGTGAACCTGTCCATCACTACAGCTAGTGCAGCCACTTCAGAATGTGGCTGGTTACCCACGGCCAGGTTGATATCTGCAATCTGGTAGACCTCAGCAGGGACCTTTTCCGCCCCAACCACGATGCAGACCCTTCCTGATTCAATCCGCTCGAGAGCGTCATCGATGTGCAATCCATACATCGTCAGATGGACAACCTGCCCATCGAAATCTTTCAGGAACTCCTTCCATTTGACACCGGTCCTGATCTCGAAGTCCCCTCCGAATCGGCTCACCACGTCCCGTATCCCGGTTTCCAGCTCCTCATCCTTTGTGGAGATGATGATTCCCCTGGCGCCCATTGCTCGAGCAGTTAGAGCCACGTGGGTGGTGACCCGCTTATCCCTCGAGGGACGATGGCCTAGCCTCAGAATCCAAATATCCTGCATTAGAACGACCAGATATGTCTCAACTTTTCAACCTTTCTATCCGATGGCCCCTGTAATCCAAAAGGATGGATCTCTTGACTAAGGAACGAAGCATTGTGGATGTGATACCCAACAACTCCGCTACATCTCCAGCGAAACGGCCATCTGGTCCCACCTCATCAAGTATTCTCTGCTCGATGCTCTTGAAATCCTCCTCGGCCATCATGGCAACTGCGAGCACGTCTGATATCTCATATACGGGCCATGAGGCGTTGATGTGGAATGAGGTATAATATGTATGATAGGATTTTTCAGGATATGAGCCATCGGTCGACTGCCATCGAGTCTCCACAAGCTTCATCTTTTCAAAGAAGGTCAGCGCCTCCTTTCCCTCGGGACCATACTTCTCCTCGACCTCTTTCGCGGTCCTCCACTCCAAGGTCACCTCCTTGAGAACCTCTCTTTTAACCTTAGTATCAACCGCCCTCAACATCGGAACCAGTTCCGAGGGTTCGTTGATGACCTTGATCCTGTTCATCCCTACCTAATTGGGTTTGCTAGATATAAAATGCTAATGGAAAGGCTTGGATGTGGACCTTTGGCTTCCCTAAATCGTTCCATGGATAAGCATATTAACGGGTTCCGACTTTCGGGTTTCAGATGGAGAGGAAGAAGAGATATCAATGCCTCGTGTGCAACAAGCTGCATGACACCGAGGATGCCGCTCGTTCCTGCCACAATGGTCCTATTCAGGGCATAGTGCAGGGTTACGAGGACTACAAGAAATCTTGGGTTGGAGCACATTAGATCGGAACTAGTTCGAACACACCCCATATTCCGATGAGTGGCACCACCAACATCAGGAAGTCATCGTCCAGGTACTTCAATCTTGGTTTCTCAATGGCGATGGCCAGTATCGTGGCGACGATGCTTGCGAGTACGACCTGAATGTTGAATCCAATCAAATAGGTCATGGTGAACAAGGCGATAATGAAATAGGCGGTGAGCGGCAGTGCTGGATATAATCTGCTCTCGACCTTTCTCAGTTCACCGCACAGAGGGTCGACCCACCCCATCCCTACGACCACAGGAGCAGCGTACTCCAGGGGAAAGAAGAGGAAAGTGAAGGTCAATCCCAGAGCCGCCCAAGTTGCAGCTGATACTCTCTGGTACTCGTAACTCCGAATCCCCAAGATCTTCGGCTTGAAGGTCAGCCGATACGCCTCGAAAACCAATATGATTATGAGGGCGCAGATTAGCAGAAACTCCTTGCTCGGACCCCCCTCCCAAATTGGACTGGGTACAGCATAGTACACAAGGAAGAGAGGGGCGAGCATATGGATGAATCGCCTTAACCAGTGCCCCCTATCCATGAATGGGAGAAGGACCCCCATATAAAAAATCGTTCCCCTCACTTCTATGAGAATGATTTAGCTGACCACTTCCGTTCAATACCCAAATAGAAGAACAGAGTGCTTAACAGGAGCACGATACAGACTATCGAGATGCCTACTGCCGCCAGGTATGGCGAGGTGTCCAAGATGAATGACAGAATCGTGAGGCAGAGGTCAGGAAGCAGTGATATGATGGTGAACTTGATGAGTATCTGCGGGTTGAAAAGGAACGATTGCGGGCTGATGCCTGTCAAGTAAGCCGTGGCAATCACCATGTATGTGGACATGATGAAGAGTACCGGTAGTGCCAGCCAAAGGATGCTCAGCTCGTTATTGGCCAGGGCGATCATCAGGACGAACGCAGTGGAGATGCCGTAGGTGAGAAGAAAGTAGGTTATGAGTTTCGTTCTTATTAGCTCGGGAACCGTGACCGGCAGAGTCTCGTAATAATCGACCATATCCACATTCGTGAGCCAGCTGTACAGAATCACCCCAAAGAAACCTACCATTGCTGCATAGAAAACAGTGTTGAATCCCACCGGGATTCCAAGTCCATTGTTCACGTACCAGGTAGTCAGGCTGAGAAACACCAGCGGAGCTACGAAGGAAAAGGTCATTTTCCATATCGTCCCGCTGCGTATCAGGTCCACGAACTCCTTTGAAATGAGGGATTGATATCCACGGGTGAAGGTGAACTTGGGAAAGTAGGACGGAAGAATATCCTCGTAGCTGGAACGCGCGTTCTCGTAGCTCTCCCTGACGAACAGTACGGCAATGTCCAGGAAGATCAACACCAAAGATACGCACAGGATGGCGTATATAAGGGCGGCGGCGGGATTGAAGGTGAATGGTGGAAGTACGAACTGTAGCCCATATGATGGCAGCACCAGGTCCATTCCGTACAGGCCAAATGCGTGTCCAATGATGACAAGGATGAATGAGGTCACAAGGATCATGAACGCTATTAGGCTACGGGTGAAGATCACAGAGATGGCGAAGCTGAGCGAAATACCGAATAAGAAGGAGAGGAGGATAGGTATGAAGACCACGCCCACCGATACATATGAGAATCCGGCCAGGGGAGCGACCAGGATTAGACCGACGAACGCTGGAATAAGAATGAGGGCCAGGTAGAATATGACATCTCGAAGGTACATCCCCAGGAAGGCTTTCCTGAAAGATATGGGTAGAAAGGAGGGCGTTGCAATAAGATAATTATCCTTTCCATGTCTCCTCTCGATGTATGTGCGCCCGAGAAATCCGAATGCGCCCACGCTCAAACCGTACAGGAATATGCCCATGTTGGCTAGCGTGAGAAGTTCCACCAAAGAGACGTTCTGTTCAAGAGTACGGAGTGTCAAACCCAGGAAGAATGAGACGGTGGCAACGAAGAATGGAATGGCCAGGAATATGCTCCGGGAGGAGTAGGATACATGCATCCTATACTCTTCCTTCAGCATCAGACTAAGGAGCGACTCCATCCCTCCCAACGCATCGGAGGAACACGGTCTCGAGGGTGTCCCCCCTTTCCTTCATTTCAGCTATGCTCATGTGGCCCATGATCTTTCCCTTGTCCAGAATGACCACTTCCTCGCAGAGCCTTTCCGCGATTTCCAGAATATGAGAGCACATGAAGATAGTCCGTCCGTTGTCCCTTAGGTCCAAGAGGTAGTCCCTGAGCTTTCGCTGGTAAAGTGGATCAAGATTAATGAAGGGCTCATCCAGAAAAAGCAACTTAGGCTCATGAATGAAGGCGGCTGCCAGCATTACCTTCTGCCTCATGCCTTTGGATAGGTCCTTACATAACTTCCCCCTAGCCTCATCCAAATCGAAGAAATCTAGCCACTTATCGATCCTGTGGTCGATGTCATCGAGAGCCCGGATCTTGCCAACGAAGTAGAGGAACTCGGATGCGGTGAGATAACTGGGGGGACTCTCGACTTCAGGAACCAGTCCTATTGCCTTCTTTATTTCCTTTCCCTGGGATCTCGCATCCAGCCCTAGCACTTTGGCCATTCCAACGGTCGGCTTGAGTTGACCAGTAAGAATCCGTAGAAGTGTGGTCTTGCCAGCACCATTTGGGCCAAAACATCCAAAGAACTTGCCCTCGTTGACTTTGAAGCTAACATCGTCAAGAGCGACGGTTTCTCCAAAACGCTTGACGATGTTGCTCACTTCGATGGCAGACATTCATCGGTGCATTCCATGGACGGTTATTTAATTTCTGTCATCAAAAAAAAGGGGTCTGGGGGCCTCTCCCCCACTGGCGATGCTGGGGAGAGGAAAAGGAGGTAATGGCTTTCAGGACAGGTTCTGACATCTAGTCGAGCCCGACTCTCCCCGCATCTGAACCTCCTATGTTGCAACTAATATGATTTTAACTTTACTATATGAATTCGTAGGTGGGAAAAAGAAATCACAGAATATCATCTATTAAGAAACGATTTTCAAATCTTTGATTCCCTTTCCATTCATACGTGTCAAAGTATATCACGTTCCCGTATGTTATATGGCGTGCTTCAAATTTGGATGGTTGTGATAATTGCTATGGGATTTAGAGACTTATGAATATCGTCAAATATGTCAAACGCTATCACGTCACTATCCGAGGGGGCACATGAAAGGAAGAAGCGTGTTAACCAGCAAGATCGAGGGGGAGATCGATCTTCTATGTAGACATGTCCAGATGCTTCAAGCAATTATGGAGCACGAACCCATTGGTATCATCAGACTATCCGAGCAGCTCAACATCCCCCAGCATAAGGTACGATACTCTCTTCGAATACTGGAGCAAGAAGGGTTGATCCAGCCCTCACCGGACGGTGCCATAATCACAGATAAAGTACAAGTCTTCCTTGATCACCTGAAGGATATTCTGGATTCACTTTCTCAGACCGTTAAGAAGCTCAGGGACACCCTGGACTGAAGTGCGATAGGAGCGTAAAGGCTTAATAGAAGACTAATATTCTCCAACCCAAGTCAAGCCGTCGTAGCTCAGTCGGTAGAGCGTGTGGCTGTTATTCCCCGACCAAAGGGGAGTGGAGACCACAAGGCCGGCGGTTCGAGCCCGCCCGACGGCGCCAATTCTCGACCGATCATCGGCCAAATCGATTAATTACATTCGTTCATTCTACTAGGAGCAGTCCTGTCCAATATGCATCCTTTCCATTCTGTCCTTTCAAAGGCATACCCGCGTTTTCCGCGGTCTTGAACACGTCAATGCCAAGGGCTTCCATAGATGGACGGGCCTTGAGCGGATTCTTACATGGTGCTCCGGTCTTCTGACCCACGCATCTCTCGCACAGCTCACAGGGGCCACCAGAGAGGCCAGCGGAGAACCTGTAACCCATGTTCACCGAGTCCCGCTCCAGCTTGCAGATCAAATCTATGAAGTCAACGAGACTTTTCCTAATGGTCCTTGGATAAGCGGACTCGGCCCTGAGTACCTCAAGAGATCTTCCTCCCATGAATTCTTCTATCTTCTCAGGATCGTTGCATATTGGAAATTGAATCACTATTGTGTGATTGTATTTGGCCAGTATCTTAGAGAACTCATCTGGACTCATCATTTTTGGTGGACACATTAAGTTCACACCATAGTTGGGACATACAGGTACCAGGCACTTTAAGCGGACCCTCTTATCTACAACTACTTCACTAGCGGGCAGGACGGAGACTCTTGCCGCCCCGTATGCTTTTGCCTTCGAACAGAGTTCTGAAAGGTCCTCTTCGATTCTTGACATCTCCTTTCTCCCCAAGATGCGCGGAAAATCGACTGACCCCTATTTCTTACTTACCACATGATTGCCTGAATCCGCTATTTGAAAAGGCTTGAAATATGATAAGAAGAGCCAGGCTTTCACTCGAACCGACAATAGATTTATATCAAACATGTTATTAACCAAACTGGCAACAAGGGCCCGTAGCTTAGTCTGGCGGAGCGTCTGGCTCATAGGATCCAGCTGGGAAACCAGATGGTCGTCGGTTCAAATCCGGCCGGGCCCACATTACCCTTTTGACCCTTTGAAAACATGACATCCTCTTCAGCATCTAGAGCGGGTTCCGACGTAATCGCATATGTCCGATCGATCATGCTAATGGATCTTGATTAGTACGTTGAATCCATTTCGAAGCAAGAGTGGGGCTATTATGAACACCAACCCTGTGCAAATAAGAATAATCCCCAGATGTTGGAATTCTTCATTCACCTGTCCAATGAACACAGAAAAAAGCCCCCAGAAGACAAATAGAATTCCGGCTGACAGAAATCGTCTTTTCACCAGATTCAGAAGCATCGATGCGAAGTAACCCACAGTGAGAGAAAGGATGATTATGATTGGGTTGAAATAGGCCGGAATCCAGACGCCTTCTCCATATATATGAAAGAATTCGAATACAATAACTATGGAAATATAGAACACTATCAAGATTAAGATAATCTTCCCAATTCTTCCCCACTTCGACTGTGATTTCGTAGAAATCACCTGCCATCATATCTGGTCCTATGCAGATATATATAACGTCTCTCCCAATCATATATCAGTTGAATATTCGTTTGAAGTGAATCGATGAGTCTCTGGGTGAGGGTCCACTTGAACAATGAGAGGAGAGTGGGAATGAAAATCTATTTCTTTACTCATTGACAATTAGTTGGGGGGATTTGAGATGAAAAGGGCAAGGTTCTGCTTCTTCATCGCCTGGATTCTACTTTTTTCTCTAATCGCGGTTTCTATTTCATTCACTACTTGCCTGGCTGCTGATACCATCATAGTGGCTCCAAATCCAGCAGACGGTGACTACACTAGCATACAAACGGCGATCGATAACGCCCAGCCTGGCGATACGATAATGGTGCTATCTGGTACGTATGTTGAGACGATTATCGTCGATAAGAGCCTCTCTATCATCAGTGAGGATGTGGACGCCGTTCTCATAGACGGTGGAGCTGCAGAAAGCGTGGTAACCATCACTTCAAGCTGGGTGAACCTCACAAATTTCAGCATCATGAACTCCCTTTCCTTTGGTTCGGGCATCCTGGCGATTGGTATTTCCCATCTGAATTTATCAGGTAACTACCTTACACAGGTGGGAAACGGCATTCATTTGGTGAATGTCAGTAACTCTACAATATCCAGCAATACTATCTACGATAGTCAGCTGGACGGTATGAGAGTTCAGAGCGGTCACAATAATACCATCGTGGAGAATCTGCTATCCGACTGCAATGGATTTGGTGTCAACCTGACATCATCCAATTCCAACCTCCTGTTCCACAACAACTTCCTGTCGAACGCTGGGGGGGCGAGTGACGATTCGAGCAACTTCTGGAATTGGAGCTACCCATATGGTGGGAACTACTGGTCAGATCTGGATCCCAACGATCTCATGGGCGGTCCGGACCAGGACTTACTAGGATCAGATGGCATAGTTGATGATCCATACACCAACATCAGCGGTGGGATGGTATGGGATCGTTTTCCCCTAGCCTCGTCATGGCCATTCTCAGACACATTTGAACCTGTTCTTAGGCTGAACTCACCATCGAATGACTCTATGATCGTGCCGGGTGTGGCAATAGATTTCGATGCCTGGGATATGAACCTTCTCGCTGTGTCTTACCACCTGGATGGAGTGTTTAGGTCCGAATTACCATGCCCATACCTCATAGACTCATCATCCTGGAGCGATGGAGTTCACTACGTTTCCATCAAAGCCAACGATACACTGGGAAATGTTGGATACCTGAACCTGACCTACACGGTAGATTCCACCGCTCCAACCGTCATGATGACCTCACCGTTGAATGGCTCCACTAATGTGCCCCTTGAGACGCCCATCTTCATCGTCTTTTCAGAACCGATCGACCCGCTGACGATCGATGTTGATTCCGTTCTTACGAGCCCTCTCCTCGACCTTTCACTGGTCCTTTCGGAGAACGATACCAACCTCTCCGTCGCCACGTCAGCAGCCCTTTCATACGGCACATCCTATGAACTGACACTCACTTCTGCCATTACTGATCTGGTCGGTAACCCCCTGGAGGAAATGAAAATCGTTTTCAGCACTGAGCCCGTTCCGGAGGGGATCGTAAGGGGAACATTGCTCGATGTTTATGGAGATCCTGTTGAGGAAGTCTGGATTGTCTTCAACGATACTGAAGGCAGCACGGTAGGGAATACCACCACAGATGTGGATGGCTCGTTCAACATTACCCTGCCCTTCGACCATTACAACATGACCGCCCTGAAAGATGGCGAGATCATATTGGAGACCGGGGTGGAAGTGGACTGGATCGGTCCGATAGAACTCGGTGACATGGACACTATGTGGGACCCGGGCGTGATCGATTATGGATCCGTGACCGGGAGATTGCTGGACGTGAACGGAGACCCGGTCAACGGGGCAGAGGTTTCGTTCAGGGATAGTGAAGGAGATACCGTTGCCAGCGAGTTCACGGGGGAGGATGGTAACTTCAACTTCACGGTGCCATATGGCCTGTACAACATCACGGCCGTCAAGGAGAACGAGACCATACTCGATGAGGGGGTGAACGTGACACTCCCGAGCATCGATCTCGGTGACATTGACACCATGTGGGATCCGGGCCCACTGCCGCAACCTCCCTTTGATCCGACGATCCCACTGCTGATCCTGATCATCCTGATCATAATCGGCATACTGGGATATCTCGGGATACGGAAATGGGGTGAGAAGCCTCCAAGGACCTTCGAGGAACCGCCACCTATTGATATTGAAACGGGTGCCGAGAGGGTTGAAGAGCCCTCCTATCTCGAGCCTGAGCTCAGAGGGCCTATAGTCGCTCGATATCCACCATCAGGTCGAGCGCAACCACCCGCTTCATCGGAAGCCGTGCCCGAGGGGAAGGGCAGGCCCTGCAGGGAGATCATGGAGGACAGAGGTCGATCAGCACTGGGCGAGGCAACGGCCAATGCAAGGGAGGCGCAGCGTCGTGCAGAGGAAGCCCGAAGGGCAGCCGAGGAGGCGGAAAGAACGGCGGAAGAGGCTCGACGTAGAGCCGATGAAGCCGAGGAGTCCGTGAGGGAGGCCGAGGAGGAATTCGATCGAGAGGTCACCCAACCAATGGAACGGGCGAGGCAGGCCGAGGAGAGAGTCCGTGATATCCAGAGGCGCCTTCAGGAGATGAGGGAGAATATCCCTGGGGGGTATGGCATTTCCTTCGAGCCCCGGCCCGGTTGGATAGAGGGAGGAATAGGCCTGGGCGATATGCTCAGACCGATAAGCATCTGGTACAGGGACCAGCAAACCTGGAACGAACATGCGGACAGACTTCGCGATATCTACTACAACGAGTACAAGCCCCTCAAGGCGGAGCTGGAGAGAGCCATTAGCGAACTGGAGGAGATCAGGAGATCTGCAGAGGAAGCGGCCGCCAAGGAGCAAAGACTGAGTCAGCGAATCGAGGAGCTAAGGCAAGAGGCCGAGGAAGCCCGCAGGACGGCGGAGGAGGCGGAAAGAGCGGCGGAGGAGGCAAAGAAAGCCGCTGAGCAAGCGAGGGAAGAAGAACGGAGGGCGAACGAGGCCGTTGAGAACGCTCGAGGAGGGGCAGATGAAGCTGAAGCGCAAGCACGGCTGTGCGAGGAATGCCTCAGCCAGGTTCAAGCCCTTCTGGAGGAGATAGCACGCCTCAGAGAGAGATATCAAGAACTGTTGTCTGGAGATGACCTGAGGGAAGCCCAGGACCAGCTGGATGGCATTGATGGAGAGGGAGTCTGGGCTTCATGGTGGGACTCATTCAAGCGTTTCAGGGACGAGGTAAAGGCCATGGCCGATATCAAGAATCTGACTGATGCTGACCTGCCTTCCGAGTTCACAGGGATTTGGGATTGGGGAGGACCAGTCGGAACCGCCGTCGGATACGGGGTCGAGGATGTGGCTGGTGCGGTCATTCCGACCTACACCATTAACGCCGTGGGAGAGCTCTACAGGGTGTTCCAGGCACTCTTTGATCCAGATACCGCCCTGGGGGCCAGAATACTCATGGAGCAGCTCGGAGCCGCAGACGCACCCAAAGCCGCGGATGCTTTCAACGACTTCCCAGATGTGATGAGAGATGCCATAGAATCATTTGAAAAGCTAGAAGAACTACGCGGTCTGGAGAACGAGATCTCGTCACTCCTGAATGGTTGGGGCAATTGTCTCGATACTCTTCCTGAGATCCCCGACATGCCGATAGTAGACCTGGACTCACTGTGTCTTGAACAATGTCGGGATATAAGGGATGAGCTTGAGAAATTGAAAGACAGGTTGGAGAGCTTGATCGAGCAGGCTGAGAACTGTCGCCCTGAAGGACTGGACGACAAGTTCGGTGAGATTGAATCACTCAAGAGACAGCTAAGGGGCATCAGTGGCAGGATGGACCGGACGAGAGAGGGGCTTCAACTCTACCGGAGGGCGTACAGTCAGCACTTCAAGAGCAGGGGATGTTTCATCTCGACCGCAGTGTATGGGACTTCGCTCGCACCTGAATTGGATACCCTTAGATGGTTCAGGGACGAATTAATGGGGTCCAATCTAATAGGAAATATTCTTGTCAAACACTATTTACGCTTCTCTCCCGAAACCGCCGATCGAATGATATCAAGACCTCTGGCCAGAGAGAAGATCGCTCCATATGTGGCTCTTTCATTGTCATTGATTAGGAACATAATGAGATCTGGGAAGTTATCCAGAAGCATCCTGACTGGATTTGCAGTAGTGGTTTACGCTTTGGGTTGCCTCAAGGCTTGGCTTCTCACAAGGGGAGACATTGAGGAATGAATTCCTGAATCAGAAGAGATGATTGGAAGAATGAAAATAGCTCCAGTATCTATTCCAACATGGGAGGGACATGATCGAATTTAAAGGAATCATAGTGCCGATGTTGACACCATTTCGACCGAATGGGGAAATCGATCAGCAGATGCTTGAGAAATTGGGTGCCTTCCTGATAGAGAGAGGCGTTCACGGTCTTTTTCCATCCTCTTCTATCGGGGAGGCTTCAAGCATGAGCCCCGCTGAACGGAGGGTTGTGATTGAGAAGGTCTTTGAAACGGCAGGCGATAGGGTTCCCGTAATCCCAGGGACAGGGTCAAGCGACCTCACAACCACCCTGGAGCTTACAAGGTTCGCAGAGGATCTCGGCTGTGACGGCGCAATAGTGGTGACAACGTACTATTTGAAGCCGGATCAGGATGGCTTGATCGATTACTACTCCAAGGTGGCAGAATCCGTGAACATCCCGATCTTCCTATATCAGATACCTATGGCCACGGGGGTGGCTATCAGCCCAGAGACGGTTTCACGGCTTGCGGAGGAACACGACAACATCATAGGAATGAAGGACAGCTCCGGAGACTTAGCTGGCCTCATGAGGATCAAGAGCATGGTCAAAGATGATTTCTTGATTTTCCAGGGATCGGACACCTTGCTGCTTCCGAGCCTGCTCATAGGCTGTTCCGGCGGAATGGTGGGAACGTCGAATATCGTTCCAAGGCTGGCTCTTGATCTATTCAGTGCATTTGGGACGGGGGATATCGCAAAGGCAAAGGAGATACAGATGAAGAAACTGGGCCCCTTTTTCCAGGCATGCATGGGAAATGGAGTCTTCCCGGCAGGATTCAAGGAGGCATCAAGATTGATCAGCCTTGATATGGGACCGGCTCGCACACCCGTAAGGAGACTTAGTCGTAAAGAGAAAGAAAAGCTGAAGAAGGATCTGAGATCCTTGGACTTCATGAGCTGATTCAACCAAACATATCGATATTGTATCGAATCGGGGAGGATTTAGATAAACAGTCCTTCCTTCGAAGCATCATGTCCCCTATCGTGTTCCTTAGAGCTGTGACATTCATGAAGCCCACACTCTCACCTACCGAGCGGACTTGGCAGAAGAATTTGAAAGTGGGTGTTCCAACCACATTGAATCTCTTGGTGAGAAGAGGGTTCTGATCGACGTCGACTCTGAAGAACAGGGCTTCGTTGACCATCTCTTCGGCTACCAGTTCATATATGGGGGCGACTGCCTGACAATGAGGGCATGTTGTAAGATAGAACTCGACCACGACCAACTTGTCCGCAGATTCCAAGGTGGAATCTATGTCCAAAGTGGAGAGATCTCTCACATGCCCGTTCATGAGTCGGCGCTATCCTTGAGACTTATTATAAAAATTATTCTTTTAAATTCAAATTTTGAATCCGATCTAAATTAATAAAAATGAAAAGTGTTGGCCCCGTTAGGGGCTCAACTCCTTTGGGTTTCTTGATCAGAAGAGACCATCGACCACCGGGAAGGTCTTGATGTCCTTGGCGGTATCACCGATGCCGAACTTCTTGAGTGTCTTGACGGTCGGAACGCCGTTCACCCAACCCCTGGCATCGTAGTACTCGGCGAGCATCTTGGTGAAGGGTGGGACCTTACCGGCCGCACCGCCCTCGGCAAGAGGCTGGTACATCTTGGGTGGAATCACGTCGTTCTTTGTGGGTATCAACCCATGCTTGAGACCGAACATTCTGCACATCTGGCAGACTCTTCCCCCGACCTCGACTATGAGTTCCTTGGTGTCTGTGTCCCATCCTGTGATGGCGTTGACTATGTCAGCCTTCCACTGATGCGAGTAACCGGCAAAGTCGTAGAACAGGCAGTAGGTCAGCGAGTTGTCGAACATTGCCATGTCCTGCCAGGCCACGGCGGCCTTTCCCTTCAGGTCTGGACTGAACCTGTCCATTCCCGGAAGGTCATACTCTGGGAAGGGCACTCCAAGTTCGGAACCCTCTGAGAATCCGGTCACGTGACATGGTCCGCGGGGTCCAGTGGCGTAGTTGACAGCCATGGAGTAGAACGCCCTACCATCGTGGGCAGGAATGATCGCGTTGTTGACGGTCACTGCAAGCTCTGGGCAGCCAAGCTTCTCGGCTGCTATTCCTACGCCCTCTCCGAGCAACTTGCCCATCTCGTTCTTCCTGAAGGCGATGAGCTCAAGGAGCTTGACCATTCCCTCGCCGTCTCCCCACTCAAGGGTGAAACCGAGATCCTTCTTCTTGATGAAGCCCTTCTCGTAGGCCTCCATTGCAAAGCCGACCACTCCGCCGAAATCGATGGTGTCGATGCTCCACATGTTGCAGAGGTGCCCGGCGTAATTGATGGCCTTCAGATCGTCGACGAGACAGTTGCTGCCCATCATTCCCAAGGTCTCGTACTCCGGACCGTAACCATCCATGTCAAATGCTGTTCCCTCCTTGATGGTCACGCGACGGTGGCAACCCATAACGCAGTTGGAGCAGGTATCCGGCTTTGGCTTCAAAGTGGGATTGAAATCTCCGCCAGCGGAGCCGATCTTCTTGGCGCCATCTGCCCAGGTTCCAAGGTCGAAGTTCTTCATGGGAAGCAGACCGAGCTTCTCCCTATCGATGACGGCCATGGCCTGGCCCTCCTCACGGTTGGCCTTGGCAAAGTCATTGGCCTTGACGGCATCGGCAACGTCCTTCTTTATGGCCTTCAGCTTCTCTGAATCCTTGACATCAATGGCTTTGTCGCCCTGGATGACTATGGCCTTCAGCTTCTTGGAACCCATGACCGCACCGCCGCCCATTCGGCCGGCATTTCCATGTCCATCTTCGATGGTGAGCGCCGCGTACCTTACAAGGTTCTCGGCACCCTGACCAATGGGCACTACCTGCGCCTTGGGGTCACCGACCTCTTTGCGAAGTGCTTCTTGGGTCTCGCGGATGTCCTTCCCCCAGAGGGCCGAAGCGTCCTTGATCTCCACCTTGTTCTCATTTATGTGGATGTATACCGGCTTCTTAGCCGCTCCCTTTACCGCGATTCCATCCCATCCTGCTTTCTTTACCGCCTCTGCCAGATGGCCTCCACCAGTGGAGCTGCCCCAGAATCCGGTCAGAGGGGATTTGAAGCAAATGGTGAATCGGCCAGAACCCAAGACGCCCGTCTTCCCCTGAATGGGACCTACCCCAAGGAAGAAGATGTTGTCAGGTCCTAGCGGATCGGCACCTGCCGGAATGTTATCGTAAAGGAGTTTCACTCCAAATCCGGCTCCGCCGAGCCACTTCCTTGCGAAAGCCTCGTCGAATTCCTGGGTGGAAATTTTCTTGGTGGACAGGTCCACCCAAAGTATCTTTCCCCAGTATCCATACATTTTTCAATTCCTCCTATATGTCCAGATCGAACCAGACATTCTACATCCATCTGAAAAGCAATCTGGTTTAGAGTGTCCCCGCTAGCGCACGTCCCCCTTGATTTGATGTACGATAGACCGCAATGTCCCCCAGTAGCTCCTCAAATGAAGGTATCCTAATCTAAATTAGATTTCATGTGTAATATTAAACGTTTCGATTGCTATCGTTAACATTACTCATACCTTGAAGATAATAGCAATTGTATTCGAAAAAACAAATAAATAATATACAAAATCATCTAGTCGACCGGGTGTAATGTCTTCTGGTCCACGGAAGTCAATAGAACTTAGGAAACGATCGAAACACATGAAAAAGGACAAATTTTCACATCGAATTTTGAATAGCATAAGAACATCGCACCCTCCTTTCGAAATTATCAGATGATAGGCCTTTACGGTGCGAAAAGGATAGATCGCTCTATCGTGATATGCGTTCAATTCGGTATCTGGCTTCCAAGAAACCACGAAAATCGGAAAGGTAGATGCAGAAAGCATAAATATGCGATTTCCATCCATTAGCCCGCATTAACGTCAGTAATGGATTGACGTTACGGCACCGAGTCCGATATGTTCCCGACGGGGTATTGAAATGGTTAAGATGCCAGATATAAACAGGGAGTTGCTTGCCTGTCTCCAGTGTGGTTATTGTGTCAAGGTATGCCCGGCCTACAGCCAGATGCCCTGGGAGTCGGTGACACCTAGAGGCAAGGTCTACTACCTGAATCAGCTGGCCAACAGATCTCCAATGGATAAATGGCTGGGACGGAAGGTGGAGGTCGATGACGAGTTCGTGGACGCAGTGTATCAATGCACTGGGTGCGCAAGGTGTCATACAGTATGCCACGTTGGGATCGAGTTCGCCGAATTCTGGGAGAAAGTCAGGGAGTGGATCGTGGACCAGGGTGCTGGTCCCAAGCCGGTGCATCGCAAGATCGACGAGCGCATCTCCCAAGTGAGAAACCCATACGGGGAACCAATGGAAAAGAGGGATGCATGGTGGCCATCTGATGTTCCAAGAACCGAGATACCAGATGTGATCTTCTTTGCTGGCTGCACCGCATCCTATAGAGAGCAGGATATCGCCCTGGCGAGCGTTCGAGTCCTGGACAGAGCAGGAGTCGGCGTCAACGTCCTTGGGGAGGCGGAATACTGCTGCACATCACCTTCGCTGAGAACAGGACAGACGGGAAATGCTTACGATTGCGCAGAAAGCATCGTGAGCACCACGGAGAAAATGGGTGCAAAGACCATGGTTACAGCTTGCGCTGGGTGTTTCAAGACCATTTCCCATGACTTCGAGCGTTTCTATTCCAGCCCGACGTTCGAAGTGATGCACTTCACAGAGTATGTCCTGAAGTTGCTCAAGGAGAAGAGGCTCATGTTCTCGAGTGAGTTCAACAAGAAGGTGACCTACCATGACCCGTGCCACCTTGGTCGACACGGTGGAGTCTTCGAACCCCCCAGAGAGGTTTTGAAGCGAATGCCGGGGGTGGATCTGGTGGAAATGCCCCACAACCGTATGGACTCGAGGTGCTGCGGTGCTGGCGGTGGATACAAATCTGGCTACAACGCCTTCGCCACTAACATTGCTGCAGATAGAGTGGAGGAGGCTCTCTCGGTTGGAGCTGAGGTAATAGCTACTGCATGTCCCTTCTGCGTTCTGAACCTTCAGCATGGCGCTAATCAGATCGGCTCTGATATCCAGATTGTGGATATCGCTGAGCTTATCGAGGAGCTCACCAGGCCGGTGGAAGCGAAAGAAGAGTAAGAAATATTATGAACACATCTCCTGCCCAAACAGACAGCGGGTTGGGAGATGAGCGTCAATCCAGGGACAGATAGGAGTCCGATCCACATTATCGAGAGCAGACTCACCCAACTTCTGACCCTCAATGTCCGGGAATATCTCAGGAAGTGGCTTCCCCTCAGCATCTTCATAGGCATCGTGGGTGGGATAGGAGCCATCATTTTTCAGATCCTTCTCGATATTGTGTGGACGCTCTGCTACGGCCAGGGGACGGTGCCATGGTACCTGATACTCCTTTTTCCTGCCGCCGGCGGCTTGATCGTGGGATTGATCGTACACAGGTTCGCCCCCGAGGCCGCTGGACACGGTACCGATTCGGTGATTGATGCCTTGCACCAAAAGGGTGGGAAGATCAGGATACGGGTAGTTCCAGTCAAGATCATCGCCAGCGCCATAACCATCGGTACTGGTGGCAGCGCTGGTAGAGAGGGACCAATAGCCCAGATCGGTGCTGGACTAGCATCTTGGCTGGGGACAAAGCTCAAGCTGAGCCGTTCCGACCTGAGGATATTCGTGGTCAGCGGGATGGCCGCTGGATTCTCGGCCATATTCAAGGCCCCCCTTGGCTCGGCCATCTTCGCCATGGAGGTCCCCTACAAGAACGACCTGGAGACGAACGCCGTAATCCCTGCCATGATATCGAGCGTGGTTGCCTACCTCACGTTCATACCGTTCTACGGGACGAAGCCCATCTTTAATGTGCCGGTCTCGGAGCTGGCGATATCCAGCAGCAACATTTTTCTCGTGTTCCTAGTGGGGATACTAGTGGGAGTGTTGGGAATCGTTTTCGTCAAGGTGTTCTATGGGGCCAGGAACTTCTTCCGATCCTTGAACATGCCATTCTTTCTCAAGACCGGTTTCGGGGGGCTGATGGTGGGCGTCCTAGGTCTGGCCCTCCCCGAGGTGCTCGGTCTTGGATCCAGTACCATTCAGGGAATACTGAGCGGATCGTACACCTCGATCACATTCCTCCTGGCGATCGTGGTTGGCAAGATGGTCGCTACCTCCTTCAGTATCGGCTCTGGGGGGAGCGGGGGTGTGTTCTTTCCCTCGCTGCTCATAGGTGGAGCCCTGGGAGGGGCGGTGGCCTCCTTGTTCGGAATGGAATATCTTCCTCTTTGCGTGCTTGTGGGGATGGGGGCCATGATGGCCGGGGTTACCAAGACCCCTGTGTCCACTTCCATCATGATCACGGAAATGGTAGGGGGATACATGGCCCTTATCCCCATCATGATAGGCTCGGTGATAAGCTACATCATCACTGGAAGATGCACCATTTACGAGAAACAGATTGCCCAGAAATCATTCTCAATGGACGTTTCCTGCCTTAGTATGGTCAAGGTAAGCGAGGCCATGAACGACAGGATCATCACTATACCCTACAACGTGTCGATCGATGAGGCTTACCGGATCGCGAGAGACAATCCACACTACCTTTACCCTGTCGTCGATGACAACGGCAGGATCCTGGGGGTGGCCCCCAGGGAGAGGATAGACGAGGTCCATCAAAGGCTCCCGGACTCCTCCGTGATGCAGGTACTCCAGACCCACTTCGAGCCCGTGGACTCCGACAAGGAGGTCCTCACGGCCTTCGAGATCATGAACAACAAGCAGATCTCACGTATGATAGTTGTTGATCCAGAGGACCGAAGGAGGGTGGTGGGGACCATCACAAGGTACGACATCCTGAACATTATGGAGCATCTCGATGAGAGGCACCACGAGTACTGATGTCCTTCGGTAATCCCGATAAGTTGAAATACGGCAAGCCCCTGAAAGCGATTTGCTGGCTATGGTGTTCGAACTTCTGGATGAGCGGATACAGAGTGTCCTCGACGGAAAGGGTATAGGGGAGCCTACGGGCCCCCAGCGCGCCGCCATACCAGTGATACTAAGCGGAAAGAATGTCCTCCTGGTTGCCCCAACCGGAATTGGAAAGACCGAAGCGGCCATGCTCCCCATATTGCACAATCTTCTGGGGTTGGAAGGAAAGGGCATCAAGTGCCTATACATCACTCCCTTGAGGGCTCTGAACAGGGACATGCTTCGTCGACTGGAGGAGTTTGGTCAGCAGCTGGGAATAAGCGTGGCCGTCAGGCACGGAGATACCACACAGTCAGAGAGGAACAGGCAGTCCAGGAAACCGCCGGATGTCCTAATCACCACCCCCGAGACACTTCAGATATTGTTCACGGGAAGGAGGTTGAGAGAACATTTAGCCAACATCCGATATCTCGTGGTTGACGAGATTCACGAACTGGCAGATGACGAGAGAGGCGCTCAGCTCTCGGTGAGCATGGAGCGATTGGTGAGCCTGACCGGTGAGTATCAGCGTGTCGGCCTCTCGGCAACTGTGGGAACCATCGAAGAGGTAGCACGGTTTCTTGGAGGCAACGGCAGGAAAGTCTCCATCATCAGAGGTGACATCACCAAGGAGATGTCGGTTCAGGTGCAGAGCCCTGGAACAACCGATGCTGATAGGGATCTTGCAGGTACCCTTCAAAGCGATCCTCAGCTGGTTTCCTGCATGAGACGATGCCGTGAACTGGTTGAGAGGCACAGGTCCACGCTCGTGTTCGTGAACACCCGTGACACGGCGGAGGCTCTCGCCGCACGGTATCACGTCTGGGACGAGAATTTCCCGATCGGGGTTCACCACGGTTCATTGTCCAAGGACATTCGTATCCAGATGGAGGATGACTTCAAGGAGGAGAGATTGAGGGGCCTCATATCAACCTCCTCCTTGGAGATGGGGATTGACATTGGTTCGGCGGATTTCGCGATCCAGTACAACTCTCCGCGACAAGTTACCAGATTGATACAGAGGATGGGTAGAGCAGGTCACAAGGTCGGACTTCTTTCAGAGGGTGCGGTAGTGGCTTCCAATCCCGATGAGGTCGGGGAGGGCCTCGTCATATCCCGGAGAGCGATAACGGGGGAGATCGAGCCCTTGAGGGTCCGGGAGAATCCTCTTACGGTGGTGGCGAACCAATTGTTGTCGATGGGGATGGTCGGTGAGGTGGAAACCGATTGGGCTTATGAGACCATCAGGAAGGCGTACCCGTTCAGGAACCTGGCACGGTCGCGGTTCGATGAGGTTTTGGAGCAGCTCTCCCGTATTGGGCTGGTTTTTGTTGGCAGCGAGAGCTACCGCAGATCACGTAGGGGGATGAAATACTTCTACGACAACATCTCCATGATTCCCGATGAGCGCACCTTCAAGATCAGGGATATTGGCACCAGGAAGATTGTGGGCACCCTGGACGAGAGCTTCGTGATAACCTTCGCCGAACCCTTCGCCACGTTCATCACCCGTGGAAGAAGCTGGAGGATCGTGGAAATCGGAGAGGACGAGTTGCTGGTGGAGCAGGTGAACGAGATAGGCTCTGTCCCTTCATGGGTGGGAGAGGATATCCCCGTACCCATGGAGGTGGCAATGGAGGTGGGAAGGTTGCGAAGAACCCTTGATCTGGAGGGATATCCAGGTGACGAGGGAGCGCTGACGGTATTCCGTGATTTCGTCGAGGAGGGGGGCGAAGACTTCCCAGTGCCCACGGACAAGCTAATCACGATTGAGGTAGGAAGGAAGATGGTCATCATCAACGCGTGTTTCGGCACCCGTGTAAATGAGACCATCTCCAAGATACTGTCAGTGCTGCTTACTGCAAGATTGGGGGAGAGTGTAGGCGTCCGTACCGACCCTTACAGGATCATATTGGAATTACCGAGAGATCTGAACCCCCAGATCATTGTGAATACAATGAAATCCATCAGGGCAGACAGCATTGAATCCCTTATGAAGCTCGTCCTCAGGAACTCGAGTTATCTACGGTGGAGATTCGTATACGTTGCGAAGAAGTTCGGGGTTATAGAGAGGGATGCAGACCACAGGACAATACGCTTCCAGAGGCTGGTGGAAACATTCGAGGACACCGTCCTGGTCCAGGAGGCTATTGACAAGGTACTCTGGGAAGATCTGGACCTGGAATCCACTAGGGAGTTATCCAGGAAGATCGAGGAAGGGGAGATAGAGTTCCAGGTTTGTGGGATATCTCCATTCGGCAGGGCTGGACTGCAGCATTCAAAGGATATGATTATGCCCCAAAGGGCTGACCACTCCATACTCATGGCTCTCAAGAAGCGACTGGAGGTAGAGCCCCTATATCTGACATGCCTCAACTGCCACAAGCAGTGGAGAACCACACCGCTGAACGCGGAAAAGAAGATAGTGTGCCCTCATTGCGGAGGACACATGGTAGCCGCTCTTCACGGGTACAATAAGGAGGATGTGAAGCTCCTTAAAAAGAAGGATCCCAACGAGGAGGAGGGGCGTGAGGTGCGCCGTATGTACAAGAACGCGAACCTCGTCAAGGAAAATGGAAGACAGGCTCTCCTGGCGCTTGCCGGGAGAGGGATTGGCCCTGACGCTGCCGCCAGAATCCTCTCGGGGTTCTATGATAATGAGGACGAGTTCCTGAGGGACATCCTCAGCGCGGAGATCAACTATGCCAGGACCAAACGATTCTGGGATTGATCACCCCTATAGGCCGGGTTCTATCAGAACGGAAGAACGCCCTTTGCTATCTCCTCAAACTCTTCGTTCGTCAGTTTCCGCTTCTTCTCTATCGCGAATTCTTTCACCTTGGCCAAGATATCCATCGCTTGATCATCGGTTGGTTCCGGGAATCCAAGCTCCTCGGCTTTCATCCGGATGGATGAGATCCCTGATTTCTTTCCGAGTACGATATGCACATCATCCTGCCCGATCGTCTTAGGATGAATGGGGAACATGACCAGCGGCATTCCAAGCTTCTTGAGCCGCTCCCACCAGCCTATTACGATCCCAGATTCGCTGGCATAGAAGTTGTCTCCAACTATCGGCTTGTTGTCTGGCATGATGACATTGGTTCTTTCCTGTACCAATTTGGATAGTTCGTAGAGCTTGTCGAATTTGATATGTGAGAGATCGACACCATACAACATTTGCAGAGCACACAGGATCTCTTCGAGGGAACAGTTACCAAGTCTCTCTCCTATTGCGTTGACTGTGGTATGTACCACTTGACCTCCGGCCTGCAATCCAGCGATGGAGTTGGCCACAGCAAGGCCGAAATCATTGTGCATGTGCATCTCAACTGGTTTCCCAAGCCGCTTGATGATCTTCTTTGTCATGTATCTGATAGTTTCTGGAGTGCAAACACCGAAGGTATCGACGAGCGCAAAGGAATCTGCATGACCTTCGGTACTGACCTTCTCCATCAGATCGAGATACCAATTGATATCTGCCCGGGTGGAATCGATGCAGAAGAAGCAAGTGTAGAGACCGTGTTCGCCAGCATATGCGGTTGCCTCGATCGATTTTCTCATCGCAGTTTCCATGGTCCAACCATAAGCATACTCGACAATTTGGGTTGAACTAGGGATCTCCATGATGACTCCGTCGACACCGCATTCAAGGGCCAATTCAACATCACTCTTCATACACCGAGTGAAGGCGAAGACCTTGGCGTCCACCTCCTTGGCAATCTCCTTGACGGCTGCCTTATCATCTTCCGATACGGCGGGCATTCCTGCCTCGATGCGCTCAACTCCGACCTCGGCCAGTTTCAGGGCTATTGCCATTTTATCTTCTTTTCTAAGTACCACACCGGCCTGTTGTTCACCATCTCTAAGCGTTATGTCCTCAAATTCAATGTTTTTGGGAAAATCCACGAATGTCTCTTCGATGAAATTGTATGGTGATACCCACCATGAATCATTTTTCCACCTTGAATCGTCTTTCATTCCTGATACCATCCCACTTGCGATTTCGACCTTATCGGATTGTGCATATCGTAAACACACAACCAAATATTGTGGTTTTCATGATGTTAGGGAACATATTTAACAATATCTTAGAAATGAAACTGGCTATAGTTTTCCAAGCCTTCGACCTGCATATACCAATGTAATAAGTTCCTTTTCAACCACAAATTCGTAGCCCGAAGACACTATCATAAGAGGGCTTACCGCTGGCCTCAGAATTATCTAGAAGTGTTGGGTATCAATCGTTTACGGTTTCCAGCTTGAACATGACTCCCATCCCCTTCAAGGTAGCCTGCACCCTGTCGGCGAGGTAGAGCGCCTCCTCAATCGTAGCCTTATCATCCCATCGGTAGACGCTGTCATAATTACCCGTGGTAGCCTCGAAACCGAGGTTGTGAAGGGCTTCGATGACCTTGGAGGGCCTTTCCCCCTCGGAGCTGAAGGTTATGGTCAGGTACGTGAGCATCAATAATCATAATCTATAAACGTGGATAAAAACCTATCAACCCTGAGTCGGTATCTCATCGTCCAAGATGAGTTTTTCTGGTTGAAACCCTCGAGCTATGATGTAAATCTCGGAGCTGCTGGACCTCGAAGCCTTAGGAGAGTGAAGTTTGACTTCCTTGAAACATGACTCGACAACTCGACGGAGATCTCGGATCATATCCCCCTCGAACACCTTTGCCAGGAAACTTCCACCCGGACGAAGGGTTACCTTGGCGATGCTTAGGGCTGTTTCTACCAGACCGACCGATCTAGCGTGATCGGTCGAGTAGTGGCCGCTGATGTTGGGTGACATGTCGGAGAGCACCACATCTGCCTCTCCCTCAAGAGCGGCGAGCAACCTTCCAACGGTCTCCTCCTTCCTGAGATCGCCCCTGATGGTTTCCACCCCATCGATTGGAGGAATGGTTTGGAGATCGACGCCAACGACCTTTCCGCTTGGACCAACCGCCTCCTTGGCTACCTGGAGCCAACCTCCTGGGGCCGCACCGAGATCAACGACCCTGTATCCCTCCCTGAGCAGATGGAACTTGTTGTCTATCTGCTTCAATTTGAAGGCGGCTCGGCTCCTGTAATCCATCTGCTTGGCCTTCTTGTAGTAGTAATCGCTCCTCCTTGTTTGGAGCCAGCGCTTGGTCATCCCACTCCGATTCACATGAGAAAGTGATAAACCTTTGGTCTCCGGCAACAGAAGCATTTTTCAGCCGGTGGTCCATTATCCCATGAGGTACCTGGATGAGCCGCAAAGGTTGGACCTACGCCCAATCGGGAGTTGATATCGACCGCAAGTCGAAGGCCATAAGCACCCTGGTAGCCCAGCTAGCTTACAGGCGCAAAGGCCGGGGGACCATGGTCAAGGCAGAGGGGCAGTTCACCGGAATGATCGATTTCGGGGATGTTCTTCTGACCCTCTGCACTGACGGGGTGGGGACCAAGCTACTCGTGGCTGAGACAATGGGCCGTTGGGATACGGTGGGTATCGACTGCATAGCTATGAACGTCAACGACACCATCGTTGTTGGTGCAGAGCCGATGGCCTTCGTTGATTACATTGCTATAGACCGCCCTGACGAGGAGTTGACCTCGCAGATAGGACTCGGTCTTGAGCGCGGGGCGGAGCTCGCCAACATGGACATCGTTGGTGGGGAGATAGCGGTCATGCCAGAAGTCGTGAACGGAGTGGATATCTCGGGAACCTGTCTTGGATTTGTTCCCAAGGAAAAAGTGGTGAATTCCGACAGCATAGAGGTGGGCGATATGATCATCGGTCTGCCGAGCTCGGGTATCCATTCCAACGGACTAACCCTTGCTAGGAAGATAATGGCCTCCGAGAATGTTGACTACTCGGAGAAACCATCCGTTCTGGAGAGATCCGTGGGCGAAGAGTTGCTCGTTCCTACTGAGATCTACGTTCGTAGCGTATTGAAGCTTCTAGATAGCTGCCAAGTGAGGGGCATGGTCAACATCACTGGGGGTGGACTTCGCAACTTCCTGCGCCTGAAGGGTGGTGTGAGCTTCGAAATCGAGAAGCCTTTGGATCCAAAACCAATATTCAGCTACCTCCAGGACCTGGGTTCGGTCGAGGACCGAGAGATGTACCAGACATTCAACATGGGAATGGGCTTCGCGATTATCGTCTCCGAAGCAGATTCCGGAACTGCTCTAGAAGCTCTTGGCAATGATGCGAGTATTGTGGGCAGAGTCTGCGAGGGAAATGGCGTTGCCATCCCCCAGATGGCCATCTCTTATTTTGAATACTGATCCTTCATCGTGTTGACTGCCTCACGCCGTGGGCGATCACTGCAGAGACCGCTCCCATCGCTGTGCAGGTTTCCAGCGACATACCCCTCTCGCTTATGTCCAGGTGCGCCTTGGCTATCTCGTGAACATTCTTGGGAACTCCCCTTGGACCAAGTCCGAAGATGAGGCAAATGCCCTCCCCTCGAGAGAGCTTGTCTATCAGTTGCTGCACGCTCACTCTCTTATTCTCCTGGGGCTTACTGGTTGTCAGTATCACATCTCCAAGCTGGGGAGGGAATCCCCTGGCCGGATAGGAGAATGATTGGAAGCGCCCCTGTGAGGCTAGCTCTCTGAGATATCTCCCATCATCCCCAATGGTTGTAGTTTCGGCCACCCAATCGGCCAGCTCCCTCGGTGTAGATGGTCCATCTGGGAATGGAAAACCAAAGGTTGCCAGGTTCTGATCCAAAGCCAGTGCTAAGGCCCCGGCCCTAGCCAGTGCCCTGCGGTGAGCCTCCCTGAAGTTGTTAGGATCGTATGAATTGAAAAGGCCAATTGTGGCCCTACCTAGCCTTGCCACGGCATCTAGAAGGTTCTCATAGTATTAACCGTGAGCGGGCTATTCGAAAATCGGTACCTTCTTCACATTCACCAGGGAGTCCCCCTCCCATTGGAACCTCAGTCGATCCCTTCCCTTCCACACTCCCTTCTTGAGGATGTACCCTACCATCAAGCTCATGCCAATGGTCGCCTCCACATATGCAACGCTCTTGGTGGCCTCCCTGTTGATTTTTCCCCAGGATTGGGCCTCCTCGAAGGTGCAGCCTGAGAGACCCCCCCAGAACGGCACATCAGTCGTTATCTGGACAGCATAGTGGTGGCCCCCCTTGTCGTATCCCATGGTCTCGGCTATGACCTCTATCTGCTGGATGAAGTTCTTAGGTACCCCACCACCGATGTATATGACGCCGGTCTTCTCCGATTTGAGCTTGATCTGGGTAAGCTCCCAATTATCTCGGATTGGGTCTAGACGCATGAACTCTTTGCCTTTCTCTCGATTCCGAACATGAGCGCCCGTTAGACCTATACCGATGGAGGAATCGTTCAAGGCTGGAACGAATATAGGGACGCCATATTTGTATGCGTTGTGCAGGATAGAATTCTCATCATCAATGGTGGATCCAAGAATTTTCATGAATTCCCGACTAGAATATGTTCTGGGTTCCAGAGTCTCGGCGATGTCCCCAATGAAGGCATCGGTCTCCCTGAACTTCTCCTCATCAACGAGAGTATCATATATGCGATCGATAAAGTGATCTCGAAGAAGGAGATCGTCAATATTTGGAGAGCACTTATAGTGACTATATCCTCTTGCCTGGTAGAAATCCTGATAGGGGATAGCCCCGATAGAGACTATGGCGTCAACAATACCATAGCGGATCATGTCCGCTATCACCTTTCTCAGACCGCCCGCCACCAAAGGACCTGCCAGGCCCATGATTATAGTTGGCCGTGATTCATCCAATAGAGCCCTTTCATAGGCTATAGCGCAGGTTGCCAGTGCCCTGCTTTGAATCGAGCTGTCCTTGAATGCCTCTACAAGATCCGCTACCGTACTTATCGATTCGAAATCGATCGATCTGACCTTTTCATTCAGAAGGTTCTCCCTAGAGCCCATACTAATTCCCTCTTTCAAGAATACATCTTACCAAAGAATATAAAAGTTCGATCCGGGGCTTGCCATCTAGTCCGCTCCGCCCTTCCTGGGCCTGCTGCATATGGCATACTCATCACCATCAAAGAATACGTCGAGGTCTGGATGCTCTGCTTGGATCTCTTCGATCTTCTTGAGGACCTCGCGGAGTGTAAGGTCTCCGTGCTTATCAATCCTTACATGGACACGCTTCTCCATTTGCAACTCCTGGCCTCAGCCCGATTGCTAATTAGATGCATAGACAGTATATATCTTTTTGTCCATATTGGATGTAAAATTGATATCATTCATTGTCTTGAATGGTAACATTCAGAGATATTTCATGAACATATGCCATGAGATAATACTTAATAATGAACGATTCACAAGAGCCGAGCCAGAGCGAAATCATAAAATAGGTACTGGGGTCTGCTTGACAAATACGAGCGAAGCCGATGGGTGAGTTCGATTGAGCAATAAACGAGAGGAAGACGGTGACGGGCCTCGATCCAGCACCGACAAACCCATGCCGGGAGAATCAGGAGCCCTTGTGCAGCCAATGCCCGATCATGGCAGCATGGAGAGATTAAAGAACTGGCTTCTTGAGGATGACGAATCCACTGAATCCTGGATCGGAGATGTGGCAGATTCGATAGCCATTTCAGACCAGACCTCTCATGTATTAGATGACGATATTGGCTCGAATTTGACTCATGCGGTTGCCTCAGACTCGGCACTAGTCGAGGAAATCAATGAGCTTCGGAAGCAGAATTCCGAAATGAGAGCGCGAATGGATATCGCGATTGAAGGACTTCCTAATGATCAGGCCAGCGTCCTAAAGAAGGAAATGGAACTGATGGACCTGGAAATGAATCTCAGGGAAAGAGAGAAGAGTATCGAGGAGTCCATGAGCACCCTATCCAACAAGGAACCCGGATTGGAGGAGCGGTTCCAAGAGGAACTAAGGGAGAAGGAGGATGAGTTCCGTAAGAGGGAGGCTGAGTTCAACCAAAGGATCGAGCAAATGGAAAAGGAGCTCAAGGAAAAGGAATCTGAGACCCGCTTAAGGGAAGAGGAACTCAGGCTGGCAAAGATGAACGGTCCAGAGGTTGAAAGGGAGTTCGAGGCGAAATTAAAAGATATAAAGAAGAAAGAGCAGTTCGTGGACCATCTTGAGGAAGAGGTGAAGAATCTCAAGGCGGAGATGGTCCAAAAGGATGAAGAGTTGAAAAAAATAAAGGAACTGCTGAGTTTCAAGGATTCTGAGTTCGGCCATAGGGAGGAGGATCTTCTATTCAGAGAGAGACGGATGGAAGAAGAGAGGCGAAGATTCGAAGAGGCGAAAAAGGAGGCTTCGGGTCTCGAAGAGGTGGAGATGAAGAAGCGCCTTGAGTCCCTGAAAGAGGAGATCCAAGCCAAGGAGGAAGAAATCCGCAACAAGGAAAAATATCTTTCCTCTAAAGAAAGTGAGCTGAGGAGGAGAGAGCATAAAATCATCAACGAGGAGATCGAAGCGCGTGATGAGGAAAGGGCCATCGAGATCCAACAGGCAAAGGTCAAAACGGGTAACCACAGGTTCGATGACCTGCTGTTGGGGGGCATTCCCTTCGGTTCGAACATCCTTGTTCACGGACCTCCATTCACTGGAAAAGAGGTCATGATGGGGCAATTCGTTGCCGAAGGACTTACCAAAGGTGTTCCCTGCGTCTGGGTGCTCACTGACAAGACCCCCTCTGACATCAGAGAGGAAATGAAATTCATCATCTCCGGTTACGAGGAATACGAGAGGCTTGGTCTCGTGAGTTACATCGATACCTATTCGATGAGCATGGGTCAGACCACGGAGGACCCGTACACGGTCTTCATAGACGATCCGACAGACCATAAGAAGATCATGGACACTGTTGAGAATAAGACCCATGAGTACTTGGAAAGCGGCCACAAGTACTACCGTTTGGCTTTCCGGTCCTTATCAACTCTCATCGCTTATTCTGACCCTATCTCCACATTCAGATTCATGAGCCCGTTCTGTGGAAAGCGCAAGAGAGACAAGGCTGTTTCGTTGTTCGCAATGGAAAAAGGAATGCACGGGGAGCAGGAAATCCAAATGATCGGTTCAGTTATGGATGGCATGATCGACTTCAAGATAGATCAGCTCAAGACCTTCTTCTCGGTCAAGGGAATCACTGACGTTCAGTCTCGCTCCTATATACGATACACGGCCACCAAGTCTACCCTCAGCATAGGGTCCTTCTCGCTCGATCACATCAGGTGATCAGGCAACCTCAATACCACCCTGGTGAGGTTTTCCGCCTTTCTTCTGGATGTCGACTCTCGGAAGGGGGAAGGGTGGAGGGAGCTTGACATCCCTTGAAACCAGAAGAGCCGTTGGCAGGCAGTTACTGACGATCACGTTGTGGACGATGTTGGCCTCCTCGACTGGCATCGTCGAGGTTTTGCTCCACTCATCGATAAGTGGATCGACCCCCTCACCGACCATCACTGAACCTTCGATCTTTATGTACCCCCTGTTGGCATAATTGATGAGAAGGCGGAACACGATGTTGGCGGAGTCCACACCAGTCTTCGTTATCTCTGTAATGGAGCTGTTCTGATCCACACGCACGTTCTGCGTTTTCTCGCTAGCTTGGGCAAATCTCTTGGCCTCTATTGCTAAAATCTCGAATGAAGTAACTTTCATGGGATCACCGGAAAGGGCAGACCTCAATTGGCCTAGGAAGCTTAAGACCTTTACGACAGTATGATAATAAGAAAGAGAAGTGCCGCGGGCCGGACTCGAACCAGCGACTTCAAGATTTCGGATCTCTCCGAGGGAGAGAACTTCAGTCTTGCACTCTCCCAACTGAGTTACCGCGGCTTACTGGTTTGGGAAAAAGAGAATCGTTGTAATAAACTTTGGGAAGATTTAGACCAATGGTAATTCCTCAAAGTATCGACGACCCTAACTGATAAAGAGGGTTTATGACCCAATATTACTGATCGACTAGAGGCAACGATCAGGCGGCGCAATTCCATTAAAAGTCCAATCAGGAGCATTAATCTATATCTTAAATGATAATAAATGAGGAAGTCGGACTCTTTGTCGTATTGCGCAGGTAGTAATTTTCAATATTTGGCCTGCAGCCAGTAGGTTATAAATAGTCATAAATAGCTAGAATCCCAGAATCGGATGCCTGGCTAGGTGTATTGATGTTGAGCTCTTCAATTCGTAGCAAAATACCGAAATCTAAGAGGCGAAGATTCCTCAAGCGGGATCGCGAAGGAGTAGCCTCAACTGTCGGTACAATCATGGCTCTCCTGGTGTTCCTAGCATTCCTTGGTCTTTTCACCAACACATATATCCCAATTTGGATGCTCGATAACGAGCGGGGGCATATGAACGAAGTGATGAATGAGTTCGGTGAATTCAAGTCCAGGATAGATGCGTTGATAGTTAATCACCAGACCACTGGATCAAGTTCCATTACCATGTACACCCCATTCACCCTGGGAGCTGACGGTGTGCCCGTGTTTGCCTCACCGACTATCGGTCAAATGAGTTACGCGCCTAGCGGTACATCGAATGAAACAGGAATCGATGTAGACTTCAGCTATGACCCCGGAACAGGGACCGTAGAAGTCAATAACTCTGGTGGAGGAAAGATGGAGCTTTACGCCCCCAATAGATACTATGTCCAGCAGTGGGTAGCGTACGAGAACGGGGCAATATTTGTAAGACAAGTAGATGGCCAATCTATTAGGGCGTACCCTAGCATCAATGTCCAAAAAATGAGTGCGGGTCAGGTCAATCTCAGCCTAACGCAAATCGATTTCATAGGCTTGAACTCCTCGGTTTCGGGAACAGGATCCGTGGGAGTGACCATCCAGCTGGACTATCTTGATTCACAGTATTATACTTCGATAGCAGGCGAGGTTCGAGTTACAATAACTACGCTTTACAACTCATCGTGGATGAGTTACTTCACCGGAATATGCTCCAATGCGGGGTTGGTAGAGGGTGTCTCCGGTAACTACACACTGACGGATGTGCAAGTGACCGACGAGATACACAGTATCGAATTCACCATACTGGATTGTGGTTCACTGACCTATAATCGTGCGTATGTGACGGCCACCATTCAGACCTGAGGAACGGTGTGAATATGGAGGAAGTGGAATCAATAGGCCCTGGGGAAACCAGGGGGACAGAACCTTTCGAGGATAGCGGAGAGGACTTCGAGTACTTCTCAGGTAAAACGACCTTCAAAGATAGGGTCAGAGACTCATATCTCAAATTCCTCAGAAGGGTTTCTCACAACAAGGCTTCACGAGTAAGGCTTCCTATTGGCGAACTGGCCCAGAGAATTGAATGGTCCAAAGGCCGTGGATCGGTCATCACCGAGATTCCTCAGATAGATGACCCTGAGATCGAGACGATTGATGTCTATCAGGTATCTGAACCCTACTCATACATCCGCGTCATGTTCAATAACAGGAACAACGAGTATCTTGTGGAACCGATTGAACCCAGACTCTCTGAGAAGGAGGATAAGCTCTTAAAACTCATCAAGGACACATTGCATCGTACACTGGGTTATGAGTGGGATAAACTCTCGGAATTCGATAAGGAAGAGTACTTGACAGAGAGTGTTGAAAGTTACATCTCCAGCAGGGGTACTAAAGTTGATCCTATCACCAAGAAGAAGATCGAATATTATATCATACGGGATTTTGTCGGATATGGATCTATAGATGTCTTCATCAAGGATGAATGGGTGGAGGACATTTCCTGCGACGGTGTGGAGGTCCCGCTATTCATATTCCACAGGAAATACGAGAGTGTCAAGACCTCCCTCATATTCAACAAGGAAGATGCCCTCAACTCATATGTCGTCGCCCTTGGCCAAAGATGTGGAAAGCAGATTTCGGTTTCCAATCCAATACTTGACGGGACGACACCCGAGGGTCACAGGATCCAGGCCACCTATGCTCGAGAGATCACTACTAGGGGCTCCACCTTCACCATCAGGCGCTTCAAGGAAAAACCATTCACACCAGTGGATCTTGTATCCTCGGGGACGGCGAGCCCAGAGATGATGGCATATTTCTGGCTCGGGGTAGAGCATGGAGAATCAATGATAATTGCGGGCGGTACGGCGAGCGGCAAGACATCTACACTCAATTCAGTCGCCCTATTCATCCCTCCTGGTGCCAAGGTAGTCACCATGGAGGACACTAGGGAGATAAATCTCCCGCACGAGAACTGGATACCTGGAACCACCAGAACTGGGACCGGGGAAAAGGGTCCAGATGGTAAACATCCGGGCGAAATAGACATGTACGATCTGGTCCGTGCATCACTGAGGCAGAGACCTAATTACATCATCGTCGGTGAGGTGAGGGGACGTGAGACCTACATCATGTTCCAGGCGATGGCGACTGGGCACACTACATATTCTACCATGCACGCCGATTCAGTCAAGTCCATGGTCAACAGGCTTGAGAATCCACCGATCAACTGCCCAAGGATCCTCCTAACCGCATTGAGAAATGTGGTAATCCAGAGCCATGCAAGGGTTGGAACGGATCTGGTTAGGCGTATCAAGCAGGTGATTGAAATCGTGGGTTTTGAACCTGAAACGAACGAGCTGATCAGCAACACAGTATATGAGTGGGATCAGGCCACTGACAAATTCATCTTTAAGGGTCACAGCTTCCTGTTCGACAAGATAATGGAGATGAAGAGCCTCACCCATGAGGAGATGTCGACGGAGTTCGAGAGAAGGGTTGACATAATCCGCTACATGGTATTCAAAGATATCAACGATCATCGGGAGTTATGGTCCCTGATCAACAATTATTATAAGAATCCAGAAAAGACACTGGCAAGGATTAGGGAAGAGATGAGAGAAGGAGGGTTGGACATTGTCGCCTGAGATTTCCGACATATTTGCCAGGATGGAATCCACGAAGACGGAGTACCTGAAGACAAAGAGAACGGAAGATAAGAGAATGGACTACGGCCCTCACCAGATTCGCCTTCCCGTTGGCGCGACACCAACTTACATCAAGCTGACGAAGTACCAAGAGTTCTGCTGGAGGATTCTTGGCGGATTTGTACGAATGAGGACCAAGCCCAGTCCTAAGCTCGAGCAGTCATTGCTTGAAGCGCATATCAGGATGAGGCCCGAGGAGTACCAGGCGTACGCCTGGATGAGCGCCATCCTTGTATTGATCGTCATGGCCATCATTTCGGCTGTGGCCGGAGGAATTATCTGGGGGTTCATAGGAGTAGATGCCAGCCTCGTTCTCATACTGACAATAATGCTCATCGCAATCCCACCGGTTGTGACATATGCTATTCTGATGGGATCGCCATCATCCAAAGCGAAGTCGAGGGGCAGGGACATCGACAAGAGGATAGGTCCAGCCATGAGCTTCATCTCGGCAATGGCCTCGGCTGATGTCAACGTTGATGTGATATTCAAGGAGCTGTCGAGACAGGATATTTACGGGGAGATCCGGAATGAGGCCGAGTGGATTACCCGCGACACCGAGCTCCTGGGCACCGACATTCTAACTGCAATTAGCAAAGCGGCGCAGAGGACTCCTTCGACAAAGTTCCAGGAGTTCCTGCAGGGGGTTGTCACCACCTCCACCTCAGGAGGTCAGCTGAAGCCCTATTTCCTCCAGAAGGCAGAACAGTTCGAGAAGGAGTATAAGCTTGAAATGAGGTCCCAGCTGGAGACCCTGGGGCTGATGGCGGAGTCCTTCGTGACCGTAGTGGTGGCATTTCCGCTATTCCTGGTGGTAATCATGGCCATCATGGCAATAGTGCCAAGTGGAGGGGCAAGCGGGGAAATGACGGTGACTCTACTGTACCTGGTAGTGTTCCTGATGATTCCCATCTCACAATTCGGTTTCATCTTCTTTATTTGGAATATGACGAAGGAGTCACAGATGTAGGGAGGTTTGGAAATGGCGGATAAGGATATCATAGATATAAACCAGCTAAAGGTTGCCAATAAGGATCACGCCAATACAATCCTCATCATCAGCGTGATCGGCGCGATCATATTGTTCGTGATCGGCGCCCTCGATGCAATCGGGGGTATAGAGACCCCCATTGACTGGATTCAATTTGCAGCCTTGGGTCTGATGGTGATCTGTGGTCCCTACGGATTCTACGTGTCAATGAAGCACAAGAGGATAAAGGAGATTGAGATGCGGCTGCCCGACTTCCTGAGGGACGTCGCGGAGGCGGGTAGGTTTGGAATGACCCTAGCGGAAGCGGTCGTCGTTGCATCCGGAGGGCGATACGGAAAGCTGACCCCAGAAATCCGCAGGATGGCTGCCCAGATCGACTGGGGAGTTCCGGCTGCTGAAGCTATGAGGCTCTTCACTATGCGTGTGAACACTCCCCTTGTAAATCGAATGATGTCCATCATCATAAAGGCCAACGACGCCGGAGGGAATGTCGCTGATGTACTCACCATGGTGGCCCATGATGCAAGGGAGACCATGCTCAACCAAGAGGAGAGGAAGATCGCCATGTCCACATACATGGTGGTGACTTACATTGCGTTCTTCGTTTTCATCGCTACCATAATCATCCTGAACTCCACTTTCTTGCCTAGGATGGTGGAGGCGGGCTCCCAGGTCGCCGAGGGAGCTGAAGGAATGAATGTTGACAACATGCCCACCACCATTCAGACGGATATTATACCCCAGGTTCAGTTCATTTTCATAGCTGCTGTGGTAATACACGGTTTTGGAGATGGCATCCTCGCGGGTGTTCTCCAGGATGGAAGGATCAGTAATGGAATGAGGCATAGTTTCATCATGTTGTTAATTGGGCTGATCGGTACGAGTTTATTGTGAGGTGATACAAATGGTCGAAGCCGTAGAGCAGACATCCGAGGAGATCCTTGACGAAGAAGAGGAAGAGGGACGCAAAGTCAAAGCTGGCTTCACAGGAAAGTACCTCTCGTTGCTGCTCAAGATCCGTAATAAACCGATGAAGGTCAGGATACCTTCTGGTCTAGAGGCGCTTAGTATAGACAATGTCACGGACGTTCCAAAGATATCTGATCCAAACATAGATGAAGTTGAGATGAGTGCCGTCACAGACCCATATTCCTACGTGAGGATCAAGTACGACAACAAGGACGGTGATTATCTTTACGAGGTCATCGAGCCCAGTCTGGCAGTTGATGAGCAGAACCTACTGGAGATCCTTAAGAGCGCTCTGGTTATGACCTTGAATTTGGTCGAGAAGAAGACCCTGGAGGAGAAGGAAAAGCTTCTCGCATCGGCAATGGATCTGCTCCTCAAGGACTTCGGTGTCACCCTACACCCACTATCGAGGGAGAGGATCCTTTACTACCTGAAAAGGGACTTCATTGGATTTGGGGTCATCGATGTGATGATGATAGACCCAAACGTGGAGGATGCATCCTGTGATGGGGTTAACATACCTCTGTACATTTTCCATCGCAAGTACGGATCAATTCGATCCAACATCATATTCGAGAAAGAGGAGGAGCTTGATTCCTTTGTCGTCTGGCTAGCACAGAAGAGTGGTAAGCACATATCTGTTGCAGACCCTCTACTGGACGCCACCACACCAGATGGTTCGAGACTTAACGCAACCCTTGGTAAGCACGTAACAAAGAGAGGCTCTTCCTTCACCATCAGGCGATTCAAGGAGAACCCTTTCACACCAGTCGATCTCTTGAAGTTCAAGACAATGAGCACTGACATGATGGCATACCTATGGACTGCGACTGAATATGGAAGTTCCATGCTGGTCTGTGGAGGAACGGCGAGCGGAAAGACCACAACCCTGAACGCCGTGTTGCTGTTTATTCCACCCCAGATGAAGATCGTTTCAATTGAGGATACAAGGGAACTTAACCTCCCACACGAGAACTGGATACCTGGTCTCACCAGGGAAGGTTTTGGAGGTAAAGCCTCTGGAAGCGGTGGAGGATCCATAGACATGTTCGATCTTCTGACAGCTTCCATGAGACAGAGACCTCAATACCTGATGGTGGGAGAGGTAAGAGGAAAGGAAGCATATGTTGTCTTCCAGGCAATGGCCACCGGAAAGACCGCATATTCCACATTCCATGCGGAAGATGTTCAGGCCATGGTCCACAGGATGGAGAATGACCCCATCAACCTCCCCCGGGCTCTAATGACGGCCCTTGACATAGTCCTTCTCCAGGCACAGGTGAAGGTCGGTACAAAGATGACCAGGAGGGTGAAATCTCTAACCGAGATAGTAGGAATGGACCCTGAGACGAGCGAATTGATCACCAATTCCGTTTACTCCTGGAACCCGGCTGATGACACTTTCAATTTCAGTGGACACTCGTATGTTTACGAGAAAGTCAGGACAATAAGGAACTGGTCTCCCCGTGAGATGGAGAGAGAGATCAAAAGGCGTGTGGACATTCTTGACTACATGAAGCTCACTGGAGTGGACAACTACCGTCAGGTCGCAAAGATTGTCTCGGCTTACTACAGGGATCCAAAGAGAATTATGGAAGAGGTAACGAATACGCTTGAGGACATAGAAGATAGACAGGCTTGATCCGTTTACCCATATTCCGTTGACCTCAGATTGAGTCAGATTAGATTCTCATTCACGTCTGGATATATTTGAAGATCACTTACTCTATAATAAGAATGTGAAAAAGAGAAAGGGGGTTAAGGGGTTTGTTACGGCTCAGCGGATCTGTATCAATCGCCTTCGCTTAGGCCTCCTTTGAATCATCGGAAGTTGACTCTGAGGATTCATCAGTAGATCCCGTGGGCGTTTCGGATCCCTCTTCGGAGGATTCCGTTTCCTCACCTATCTCGCCTTCTTCAGCTTGGTCGGCCTTGGACTTACCTGCGGGTCTCCTGACAATTCTCCTAAGTGGCCTCTTCTTGGGCTCTTCCTTCTCGGCGACCTTGGTCTCGAAGAGGGTGCCGCACTTGTGGCATATTGACGAACCCCTTGGATTCAGAGTACTGCATACTGGGCATGGGAAGGCTCCGCTCTTTCTCTTCTCCTCCTCCTCGCTGAGCCAGCTCTCAAAGGAGACATAGTTGGGTTGCTTCTTCCACCATGCAATGAACTTTGCCTCGGAGTACTTCTTGCCAATCTCCTCCTTGGCCCGACTCCTCTCGTCATCGAGCATGGAGTCGTACTGTTCGCGCATTTTCTTGATGTACTCATCCTCTTCCTCACCAATGGCTTCACCTATGAACTTGGCTCCGCACTCTGGACAGACGTTCGCACTCGCTGGTATCCACGCACCACATTCGCTGCATTTTGCGGTTCCTGTCTCGAACAATACCCCGCACTTGGGGCATTTCTTAGAGTTCTCTGGTATTAGGGACCCACACTCTCCGCATTCCACCATCTTGCCCAGACCATACTTGTAGAGGTACAGGGAGAAACCGATGATGACCGCTGCGACGACAACGATGATGATCAACCACACCCACCAAGGAATGGAAGACTCCTCGAATATCGGCTCGACGTAGATCTGCTGGGTATTGAAATACGCAGCTCCGCTGATCTCGACCTCGACCTTGATCATGTAGTCGCCCCTCTCAAGCCCCGGAGGGATGTAGACGAGCGTCTCAAAGTACCCTGTGCTGGTGGTTGATGTCGTACTAGCGTCTCCAATCTGGTTTCCAAGGACATCGGTGAGGCTCGTGGTCACCGTAAGTCCTGGCAGTGGCTGATCGCTAATCTCATTGGTGATCGTTCCCCTCACGAAGACATTGGTGTCTGGCTTGTAGTTGGTGATGCCTCCCAGATCGATGACGATGAGCGGTTGGGGCGGCGTCACATTGAATCCAGTACTGATGTTGTCGTTATCGTAGCGCCTCTCCTCGATAGACTTGTCGAAATTGACCCATGCTGCAATGTTGTTGTAACCCACAGTAGCATTGATTACCCATGTCTCGTTGACGAAGGCTGTACCCTCGGCCGAGATGTCCAATGAAACTCTCGCAATGTCCACGATGTAGGAATCGTTGTCGATTGCATACAGCCATACCTCGACGCCGAGAACGGAGTTAAGGCCGTCGTTCTTGACAGTGGTCACGATGTTCACGATGTCGCCCACAGAGGCGTTATCAACTGCTTGTCCGTTGCCAAGTACCCGAACAGGTTCGGTGAATGAGAGATCTGGCCTGTAGTCGATCACGTTGATTGTGGCTGATGTGTTGTCGTTCGAATAATTGGTCTCCATTATTGTGTGGTCTGGATTGACCTGTATGAATATGGTCCGAGTCTCCATCTTCTGGTAATTGGAGGTATTTGCCTGCCAAACACCTATCGCCGCCTCTGTCTCTGACGACATGATCTGCGGAATGATCACCTCATCAATGATCTCTCCCGTGGCTGGGTCACCTACCCAGAATCTGACAACGACATTGTTTGCCGTGCTCTCGCCATCATTCCTGACATCGACCTCGATCTCGAGCATGTGTCCGACTTCGACTTGACCGGCAGGAGAGAATTCCACATCGATTGGAACCAGATCAGCATAGTCCTTAACGAGGACTTCAATTATCACCTCGTTGTTGTCATCTCTGGCCTCCTCAATGAGCCCATCCTCATCCACGATTACCGTGATGGTGTGGTTGCCTGGAATATTGGGCGTCCATGTAATGGTTGTCTGAGTCGTTGCGTTGGGGAATATCTCTGGGATGATAGCATATCCCACAAATGTTGGTGTCCCCGTTGGGGGGGTATCATAGACGCTCACATTCACGTTCGTAGCGGAAACATCGCCATCATTTGCTACCCTCACCGTGATTACCGCGCTTGTATTGGTGGTAGGTGAGGGAGGGTTAAACGATATGTCGCCTGCCTCGATTATCAGATCTGGTATGCCCCGGACATCGACCCAGGTGTAGTTCATGTTGTTGGTCTTATTGATCTCTGGAATGTTGCCATACGGATCCACAACCACTGATAGGTTGTGCCAACCGAGAGGATAGGCCGCGATCCATGTAACGTTGACGTATGCGGTCTCTCCAGGGTTTATCCTCGTGACCACGACGTCTTCGATGATGGCATCGTTATCTTTGAACCTGACCAGCACTGAGTTCGCGGGAACAACCCCGATATTGCTGACATTGGCCTGCAGGGCCACTGCCTCTCTTCTGGCTGGATTCAGGTCTGAGACATGGAAAGGCGGATCGAGATCTGGTAGAGCGCTGCTTATCTGAATGTCCGCCTCAAGATCGTCCCTGTAAACTGGTGGACTGTAGGGATCAAATGAGACCGGGGTGTCGATCTCACTATCATATCTCTCGCCATCATACCAGTACGTTGCATTGATCCTGTAAGTGCCATAGAACTGGAATCCATCAGATGTTATGCGGTCGCATAAGCACTGGAATAGGTAGAGACCATCCTCACCAGATACTCCGTATGAATAGTATGTTCCATTGTAGTAGTAATCTGCCTCGACATAAGCACCGGCAAGTGGGGCTCCAGTACCATCAAGTACCAAGATCTCAAGCCAGCGATAGTGAATGATGACTGCATCCTCTTTCGCAACAAGTGCTGGGGCGTTGATACTTGTGAGATAAGCGACTGAACTGCCTCCGAATCCAGACCAGACTCTTGTGAATGTCGAATTAACTGCGAGGATCATGGCGTTTGAAGTCGGTGTTGCCACGATGTCCGCGTTCACTATCGAATCGGTCACGATTAGAGAGGAGTTGTTATTCATTTCCAAGGTTATCTGGCTACCGATCTCAGACGGATCCACGATGATTGAGGAATCGTCGAAGAGATATACCCTGAGTTTGTGATTCGATGTCAGGGTGGAGTTGATCATTGTGAGTATACCTGAGTCTTCCAGAAGCACCTGGAACTGGTTATCGAACTCCTGAACAACATTCAAAACGGCCTCATCCAGAATCAGCTCTGCGTTGTCCATTACGATGATGTTCCCAACCTGATTGAATGTTATTCTGCTCAAGGTTAGGGTGTCGTCATCACCAAGTACGATGTCCTGTGGACCGACCGAAAGATCAACCGTTATGTTTCTGAAGGCTGTGTTGTTGTCGTAGCTGTACTCCTCGATGGCCCGATCACCATTGACCACCACATAGATGGGGAAGACCCCTATCTGCGAGGGGATCCATATGACTTGGGTCGAGTTTGACCCGCCAACAGGAACATTAACGCTGGCTGTTCCTATCTTCGTGCCGCCAGAATCGGGATTACCGGCATAGAACTCCACACTCGTATTGATGGCGCTGGCTCTTCCATGGACATTACTGATGACGGCCCGAAGGATGACCTCGGTGTCGGTGTAGGCGGGTTGAGGTGTGAAGCTAATCCCGTCCGTGGTGACTGAGAGATCAGGTAGTTGAGCCAATACGACAACCTGATGGGAAAGTTCGTTGTTGTCCTCCCGTGCCTCTATCACATTGTGATCTGGGTCGGCCGTGGCTGTTAGAATGTGAGTTCCAGCTTCTGGACTCGACCAATCTGCCACCACCACAACGGAATCGCCTCCTTCGAGGGTTCCTATCGTGGTATTGAATATCTCTATTGTGGCATCAGAGTGGAAGTCAGTGAGAACCACGGTGAAATTGGTGGCCGCAGTGAGCCCGGTGTTGTTGATGGTAATGCTGATTTGGACATCATCGTCGTCATATATGGGTTCGGTGTCCAACTCGATCGAAGAGACCACCAGATCTGGTTTATCCAACATCAGGTCAGATAATACTACTGTAACTGCATCTTCCGCATCAGCCTCATCCATGGCAGGATAGACACTGAATATGGGTTGGCCAGATGCATAGAAGCTTACATCAGTAGCATTCGTATAGGTGATGTTGAGATCGTAACTTCCAATAATGAAGGAGTTTGGCATAGATGCCTCATTCACCATCTCAATGAGGAGTGGTAAATACGCAATCCCTGCAGGTCCTGTCTCCTTGAATGATGTGGTATCCTTACCTAGATATTCCAGTATACAATCTGGAGGGGCATCCTGAACTCCATCGGGAGTGTAGTAGTTAGCAGGCACACCAGCAGGGAGTAGAGTGGCATTAACCACCGCTCCACCAACTGGTAGATTCTGGGAGTCAAAAGCAGTAAGGTTCAACCATCTGTAGATGTAAACCG